>JAEEHO010000002.1 GCA_016280845.1 Paludibacteraceae bacterium
TGCAGACCGATGGTGACATCGTAATCGTTCACCGGCACATACGGGTTGACAACGAAGCGCAGCGTTTTGGTCTTAAGCGGCTGTACATCATCCGCACTCAGACTACCATCGAGACTCAGCCATTCCGGCATATTCGCGATGGAGTAGTACTCCGTCTGTCCGCTAAGGTTCTCGATATGGACGTCGAAGGTGTAGTCGTCGCCGTATTTCTTGGTGATATTGACGGAGTCTTTCAGCCACTTGAGGGTGTTCTGCTGCACGTATGCGGTCCACTTGATCGGGTTAGAGATGTTACCATGCAGGTCATGTATCTCCGCCAGAGTGACGTTGAGCGTCGTACCTTCTATATCGCGTACGCTGACTTCCGTGTTCGCGAGGTTGATGACCACCTTACGTTCGGACGCTACCGGTACGGCGGTGATACGCGTCTCAGACGGTGCGTTCTTGAGCGGCGGTGTATCCTTGAGCATCGTAGACTTAATTGCTACCACATCGCCGGCATTGCCGGTCTTCGACCTCGGCGCCATGTTCTGCAGTGTCGCGCCCTTGGTCTTCACGCCGTTGATAGTCGAGTCTTTCTCGAACGGATAGTACGCCACGAGTCCGCGTGCATAGACATCGGAGGTATCGATGGTGTTGTACATGTTACTCAGCAGTCGGTCTTCCGAGAGGGTGGCTTTCCAGATACGCAGTTCATCGATATTTCCGAACTGACCGCCCTTGATGAGTTGAAGCGTAGCTCCCTTGATGACAGGCACATCTGCCTCGGCAATGACGGCAGTGCGTATTCCATCGAGGTAGAACGAAGCTGCTTGTCCGCGTACGACATTCAGCGCCGCATGATGCCAACCGCTTGCAAAATCACCGAAGTCGTACTTGGTAACTAAGGTCTTCGACTTGGTGCCGTAATCCAGCACGAGGTTATGGAGCGAATCGAAACGCAGGCGCAGGTTGCTGGTCTCGAAGAGCGTATCCACATTTAATATAGAGCTCTGATACCACATCTCGATGGCATAACTCTCGTCATGGTTCGTATTGATAAGCGATATATCCACCTGTGCCCCCGCGGTGCTATCCGAACGCAATGCATAATTGACATTGGAGATCGTCCACGAGTCATTCACGTAGAAATAATGCGTACGGCGAGTGTCGGAAGCGAAGTGACCGTGTCCTTCGTTGAAAGGCCAGTAGTTGGTGAGCCCGTAGGTGTACGCATCTTTCGATACATACTTATCGCCGCCTGCCGTCTTCACATCGCGGTAGATATTATAGAGCGCGAGGTCATGGATATTGGCATTGATTGGACCAAGATAGAGGTAGTTGTCCTCCGCGTAGTCCACCACCGCGACATCCTCCATCGGTACCGTCTCTTCCGAGAACAGGTACGTGGTTGTCTCGTCATACTGCGCGAGCATGTTAAAGGTCATGGCCTCGGCCTTGTAGTTCATCGCGACGAATATCCACTTGTCTTGCGGCAGAGTGGCAGCGCTGGTGAAGTTCTTGCCTACTACACTGACTACCATGTGACCCTCGTTGTCGTACATGAGAGCAAAGTTGCCACTACCGGCACCCTGATGGAGGATGGTACCGGGCTCATGCAGGTTAATCCAGAACTCCAAGGAGAAGTTACCGTTAAGGAAGATCGGGTTGATTGTCCGCACGTCCTGACCGAACGGCAGTAAGCGCAGCGATACCTCATGGTTGATAGGCCGACCGTTCAATTTGGCGGTGATGATGATGTTCTTATCGCCCACGTAGCCCGGCACAATGTCTTCGTTGAACTCAACGGCCAATTGTTCGCCTATGCCGAGGATACCGTTTGCAGGAGCCGGTGTGAAGAGTGGACGCGGCAGGGTCATATCCTTGATGACCTTGGTTGTCTCGCTGAATACCTGTACAGGGTCGTTGCCGTACGGCGTAGTGGTGAACGCACGGAACTCGTACTCGCCTTCCGGATAACTGATGTTGTCGCTCATGTCGAGCGTCAGTCTGAGGTCGCCCGTCGGCGGCAAGGTCTGGTAGCTTGTACCCGTGGAATCGTTCTTATCGGTTACCCAAGTATGGATATCGGTCCACTGGGTGTTGCCCGCGAAGCGGTATTGGATACCGATATTCTTGAGATTCTTGAACTGGCGGTTGAAGCCCGACAGCTTAAGAATCAGTTTACCCTTTCCTGTGGTCGGGTCGGTATTGATAACTGGGTTCGTTACCGAGAGCGTCACCGGCGAAGAGGATGGCTTGAAGTGTACGTCAAGCGTCACGTGGTCGTTAATCACAAGGGGTTGGTACATCGAATAGAAATAAAGTTCTACGCTGTCGTAGTCAAGCACGCTCTGGTCGGTCTGTTGCACCGTGATGATTTTCTTCACGGTCTCGCCTTTAGGAATCCATAGTGTGCGGTCATTGATAGGTGTACCGTCCATGAGAATCTCCAGACCCTTCGTGTTCGTTGATTCCATTATTTTGAGGTCGTAGCCGAAGGGGATAGTTTGGTTCGTAGTCGAACCGTTGGTAGCGTGCAGCGTGAACTGTCCCGTCTGTCCTGCTGGTACGTCGGTCAGCATAGCCGTCTTGGCACCTACATTGCCGTCGGTACTGATCCGGATGATAGGCTGCTCCATCTGCTGTGTACCATAGGAGATGACATGTTGGCTCTCCGGCTCATAATATTCAGCATATTCCAGCCCCTCGTATGGGTTGTAACTCTGACCGCCACGCAACAGGAAGATGTCGCTCCAGCCACGCGGTGAGCGATAGATATCGACGGTAAAGTCGGTGCCCGGATTGCCGTCGTTGAGTTCATAGTCGAACTCTACATATGACTTCGTATTGTCGAGCGAGTCGCCCTTTACTGTGCTACCTGTGTACCCTATCGATGTCTTAAGGTTAAAGTTGGTACCAAACGTTTGGGCAGTATTCACCGTCATTTGTGTTTTAAGCTCATAAATGGCTCCAACCTTTTGATTCTGTATAAAGGTGGACGACTTCGTGGTGTCACGACGCTCGCTGTATGTATAAGCCGTACCGCCGTCAAAGGAACGGTTTTCCTTGAAATATTCAGTGCCTTGGAAGGCTTCTATCTTGTCCTGCTCGTTTTCAGCTAACCGTTCTTTCCAGAGTCGTACCGACTCGTTGTAGTGAAGCACCAAGTCTTGCGACTTGCCCTTGGTTCCTTGTTTCCACACGTAGGTGTCCTTCGTACCGTAGTTCGGGTTATCGGGAGTGAGCCATGTCAGATAGATATCCTTATCGGTATTGTTCGTAAAGGCTTTTGCTGACGCCTCGTCCATATATTCCAGCAGCGCGTTGCGCGTTTCAATCAACTTCGGAATCATCGTCTCTTTTATCTCGCGAGTTGTGAACATAAAGTCGGTGGCGATGCTGTCGCCGATGTTCACCGCTTCCTTCAGTCCTAAGACGATATGGTCGCCCTCTTGGTGGAAACCTAACTTGCGGCAAGTACCGATGATGAAGTTGTGCGACTTACCGATGAAGATGTCACCATTCGCTCCGACGTATTTCGAACCGGTGCTGGTGCTGATATTCTCAGCAGCGGTATAGACGTATGTGCTCTCGTCTTTCCACTGCCATGAGAAAGAGCCGCTTTCGCCGGCCACCATCGTCGTGGTGGCTTTGCTGCCCGAAATGATAGCTACGCCCGTACCTACGGCGGTCTTCAGGTCGGCTCCCCATATAAGGTCGGCAGAAAGAGTCTCATCCCAATATGCGCCATTGGTCTCGTATTTTATCGTCGTCCAGCTGGTTCCTGTTTTCCATGTGGTTTTTCCTTTTGCTCCGGGGGGGTCACGCAGCACCATGTCCACATGGTCAGGACCTTGGGTAACAAAGTTGTTGCCGTTGGTCAGTTCGCCCAATACGATGCCGTTCAACTGCGGACCGGTGTAGGTGCGTTTGTTGCGCACGAAGTCGATGCTGAACTGGCGGGTGTATGGTGCAGTCACGTTAGGCGCACCCGTGGTGAACGTGATTTCGTTCTTACCCACCTCGTCCAAGCGCACTTGATTGCTCTTGAGATTGTAGATGTCACCTTCTTTCAGGTCAGTCAGCGTAGGATCAATCACCCGTGCCACTACGCTCTGTTCGTTGCTCATCTCGTTGGCAACGGTCAGCACCTGTCCGTTCATCGGGATAGTGTCCGTCACGGCCTTGCCCGAGTCGTAGTTGGTGTACGCCTCGTAGCCGAACACACCGAATTTATACTCCTTATGACGGCCAAAAACAGGGAAACCGTAGGTATAGTTGATATTGCCTTCCTCGTCCTTTGTCCAGATATCGGCGATAGTCATGGTATCGGCGCTACTGATAGCATAGCCTTTCAGTTCTTTTTCTCCGAACGCACCGGCTCCATTCACTTGCCACAGACTCACTTGGGGATTAGCCATATAGGTCTGAACCATCTTCGTGTTGTAGGAGTAATATCTCACTGCATTGTCCCCCTTCGCCGTCACCACTTTCATAGAGTCTTTTATCACCTTTTGCACACTCGTCAAGTCAACTTCCGGCAGCGAACCGAACTCAATGTTCTCGTTAGAACCGATGACGATGCTCTTTATGGTATATTTGAGCGGCGGCAGTTTGGCGGAGAACTCACCGGTCGCGCTATCCGTGTTGATATAGATATACTTGGCGTTCGCCGGTTCTTTTGAACCTGTCCATGCGTGACTACGGATGGTGGCGGTGTCAGAATAGAAATAACGGTCGGTCGTTGCCGGTGTGATATAATCATCCTGGCAGTTGAAGGAGAAGGACTCGTTATTCAGTTTCAGTGTGATGGTTGCCACACCGATATTGTTCTTCGATGCACCGAAACCGACGGGCAGCGTGTCATTGGCGGTTCCTCCGGCTACACGGCCAACAAAGTTGACGAGTGTCGAGTCGAGGAAATCGTGCTGCACACGGTCATTGAAGTTAAATTTCCCTACGGTCGGGTATCGTCCGCCTGCCACCATGGTATGACCGGACAGTTTGGCTTCCACATAGTGCTCGCCGATAGGCACACTCAAGTTGTAGTAGCCATTGGCGTCGGTGGTTACAAAAGTGCCTTCACTATTCTGTAACTCGCCATCTATGTAGAACATCATGCCCTCTACAGGGATGTTCGTACCCGCATAGTAGATATGTCCGGTCATAGGGAAGGACGATACGTCCTCGAAGTCGATATTGTTCGCCGTCAGGCTCGATGGACTGATGAAGAGCGAGCGGTTGCGCGGATTGAACTCATGGACACCTTTCTCCGGCACGAGGGTGAAACTCGAACCGCTTCCTTTGAAAGGAATACCGCGAATGATATACTCGCCTTGCGCGTTCGTCAGACCGTAGCGTGAGAGTTGGGCATCCGCCGGCACGATAGTCGATGGCCTGATGTTAGCCCCTATCGTAGCGTGCCGTCCGTTCGGCAGGTCGTTGGAATACGATGCATCGAACGCGTAGCGCTCCAACCCCTCGTCCAACGGCCAGTAGAGTGCCAGACCCGATTCACGACCACTCAACGTGCGGTCGAAATACTGCTTCTTCTCTGCCTCGGTGAGCACATGGTCGAACACACGTACCTCAACAAAGTTGCCCTTGAACGCCTGCGCGGAGGTGATACCGACCGCGCCACCTAATGAGAACGGCGCCGTGATGTCTTGTGCAGAGACAGTGATAGTCTTCACCTCGGCTGTATCCACCTGTACGCTCAGTTGGTTGCCGGCTTTGGTAATAGTCAGCAAGGAATACGTACCGGCCGTCAAAGCGATATCACCGAAGGTCAGTTGTCCTACGCCCGGAATATACGCCAGCACGACGTCATCGCTCAGTCCTTCATCCGGGCGAACGAAGAACTGTACCGTGTAGTCCTTGTTGCTGCCGAAAACTTTGCCCATTTCCGTGGCGTCGGCCCCCCAAGCTATACCTTCCGAAGCGTCATGTACATACTGCGACGCACCTCTAATGGTGTTCTCTTCACCGATGTCGGCGGGACGAAGCCACAACCGTACATTCTGCACGGCGGAACCGCTACCGAACTGCACACGACCGGAGACCGTACCGCGGCTCTGGCAGAAACCGACCGTATAGAGCGTATTCTGCAGCAAACCGCCGTCGTACACCTCAATCTTATATTCGTAGTAATACCCCGGTTTGACGGTGTTATCCTCATAGGTGTAGTTCTCGTCAGCACCATTGGTGGAGTGAATCTGCATAAACTCACCCGTGGAGTTGATATACCGGCGGGAGATGATATAATTGCTGTTGTCTGTTCCTATCTGTTTGGCTTTCCATGTGAGCGTCACACTGCCGTCGTGTGTACCCTTGGTAGCGGTGAACTCCTTGAGCGATGTGCCTGCCAGCAGACCCGCCGTCACCGCATCGCTCTCAAAGCGGTAACTGCCCATCTCCAAGCGTATCTTGTACTGATAGCGGACAATCGAGTTGGGCAGGTCGCTGTCCTCAAACGACAGTTTCGCTCCTGCCGAAGGCTTGGCATCGCCACTGACAGAACCAACCTCACTCCAGTCACCGTTTATGCTCGTCTTGCGTAGCACCTTGAAGTTCACTGTTGCGTCCGTCGTCGGCACACGCGTGTATTGCCATGTCAGACGCACCTTGGTGGTCATGGAGGTATCTTGCCGTAAATCGTAGATTGATACCGACGGTGCCGTGTTCATCACAGACGAGGTGCTGCTTCCGAGCTTGGCAAGCAAGTCATCGCTCGGGCTATTGAGACTGCTCTCGTTGATGCCGTTGTTGATAAAGTCTGTCGGCACATTGACTGCCATATACTTAAAGTAGGTACCCACTGTCACATCATCGTCCGTGAAACTGAGTGAACCGCCCTTCGTACTGCTTAGATTACCGCGCTTGCTCCACGACTTACCGGACTTGGGCGTCCCGTTCTCGTCCGTCTCAACACGGTAGATATACGGTGTGACAGCCATGTAATTACTGCCGGACGGCGTCGTCCATGTCAGCACCGCCTGCTGGTCAAACTGACGGAAGTCCGTCGTGATGGCGTTCGGGATAGGTACGACAGGAAAAGCATTGGACACATTGTCTGTACGAATAATGCGTTTGAACCAGTTATCCGGGTCCTTGATACCGTGGGAACAGGATACCTTGTAGTCAATGCGTTGGGGGTTGCCGACGCCGTCAGGGAACGTGACTACCTCTTTCTTATCCTGCGTAGTGGAAGGCTCATAGGTCTTGTTTACTTTCACTGAACTGCCGTCTTGCTTGTAGAACGTATAGCGCACATCGTAGGTTGCCTTGCGCGAACGGATGGAACTGACCTTGCTCGGGATATCATCGGGCAATTTCGGCATAGTGAACGTCATCTTGTCGATGCCCGTACGCTCCACCTTGTAGCCTGCCGCGTTGTAGTCCGACAGACCGAGGTGGTTGTTGATGTAGATGCTGTAACGCAGCACCATGTTGTACCACTTGCCGTCGCTGTGCTTGAAGTTGAAATAGATCTTCCACGTGTCACCCGCCAACTCCGAAGGATAGTAGAAATCGATCTCCGCGGTCATGTAATGATGGTCGCTGGCCCACTTGTTCACTTGGAACGTCTGCTCGGACGAATTCAGCTCCTTACTGCCGTAAGTCGCATTCGTCACCCATGCCTTCGAGTTGCGCATCTTCAACTGCGCTGTCACATTCTCGCTGGCGGCTCCGTCAGAAGCCTGGTCATGGTACTTGAGATACACCAACTCGTAACTCTTGCTGCCGTTGGTAGCGATGACGGTTCCCCCGTTGCAGTACGTGTTACTTCCGTCGAGGTCGCAAAGGAATACCTCCAATTTGATGTAATCCGTCTTATCCGACGCGTAGTACTTACTCTCGTTCAGCACCCAGTCACTTGCCTGCGCTTTGTTATTAACAAAGAACAAAGAGCAAAGCGCAAAGATAAAAAGATAAATTCTGTGTCTCATATTTGTATTATTATATTGTCCTATTCATATCGGGGGCGCATCGGACCAATATCGTATCCTACTGCACCCTATATATACTATGTATATATCCCGTGATTTTAAAAATCCGTCTGTCCTAGTAGGTTATACGTCTTTCCGTCCCGCACAATAACGATTTGCCCGTTATGGAGGATTTTATTCGTAATTTTTAATTCGTAATTTTTAATTTCTTCTACATCTGTCGGCGTCTCTTTGACGTCTTTCACCAAGCGTACGGAGAAAGGAGTCGTGCGAGAGGCCGGTGTGTTGGCGGCAATACTCGTTTCGTAGAAATGGATACCGTACGCATTACCTTCGCCGTTCGTTGTCGCAGACCAATAATCGCCTGCATCATTTACGCACGGCAGAAATACTACGCCGGACTCTTCCAAAGAAGACCTATTCGCTTCGGTATAACTATTTGTGGTCCAGTTATTACATCCGGGAGTGAATTTTATGTCTCCGTATTCATGCCAGTCGTCTGGCACGAGCATCAGCACATGCTGCGTAACAATAGTAGCCAAACCGGCATTCATCGGGCCATCGCCTATCTCTTCTTCGCGAAGCAGGTACTGCCACTCCTCATCCGTCAACAAGCGCCAACCCGTACCAATATAACTGCCGTAATCCTCACCCCATGGAAAAAGGTCTATTGCTCCTGCGTATCCGGGATTGGTAGTTACATACGATGCATCCAAGCCGATGATCTCCGTCTGACTTGCCGCAAACTGCCACGTGCCCGAACTTATTACATACTGCAAATTACCCGGTGCAAACTGCACTTGGTCTCCATTACTGTTAATCGTGAACTTCCCTTTCGGCGATTCCTCCGCCTGCACATTATTGAATACGAAGAACATAGCGCCAAGCGCCATGACAAAAACGGATATGTGTTTCATAGTATTTGTTTATTGTTTCAAAAAAGTAATTGTGCGGGGTAATCAGCCCCGCACAACTGAAAAAGATTACTTTACGCGGGTCAACTCTGACGGGAATACGTTTAAACCGAAAGAGGTATCCACACCGGTGGTCATCTTGTCGCCCTCAATCGAGTGAATGGTCAAGTGAGTATTATCTCTATCGAGATCCAACCATACGTCCTTGGCATCAACACAATGCCAATCGAGTATGTTTACGGTAATTGTTTCATCTTCGAACACCGCCGTAATCTTGGTCTCTGTGAACGTAATGGTTGCCAGATCACCTTCACCACCGATGAGAGAATACGTGCGACCTTGCCATGTACCCATAGCGGCAGCCTTAATTTCGGCAATTCTTGCCTGGTTAGGATCAGTTGGAGTGTCTTGTTTACAACTTGTAAACATCACTGCAGCTACTGCCATCAGCATGGCTGCGAACACAAATAATCTCTTTGTCATAATTTTGATAAATATAATTGTTAATAAAATGTGTTGATTAAGTTAATTTATGTTGCAAAGTTATATTACATTAATTAATTCACTTTAAGCGATTACCTGCATAAATACCAACCTAAACACTTATCGAATCACTGCAATTTATCTCGCAATGAACGGTGTAATGAATGGTGTAATAACATTGATAGCAAAGGCGCAGATGGTAGCCGGATTCCAGCCTTTCTTAACTCGATGCGATTGCCTTCAATTGCGCGTTTGTTTGTACTGCAAATGCCAAAAGGAATATAAGTGTTGATCCAACGAGAAGTCTGTTTTTCATAGTAGCAGGTGTTTAAAAATTAATAAATGACTAAAGGTACATGAATTACGGCGACAAAGATAATACTTTTTTCTTTAAAATACAAATATTTACAGCGAAAAATCTTTTTTTTTCTTTATTTTTGTTTTTTTCTGTTCATGAATCATAGTATTTAGCACAACGTTTTGTGTCCGTACCAACTCTATCCATTTGCACCAAACTCCGTAAGCCCTTTGTAAATTGTGAATTGTTAATTGAAAAAAGTTGCGTGCGCGCTTGCGCATGTCATTTTTTTTTACTACCTTTGCCGACGCTTTGTAAATTCTTATCTCGCTTTGCTCGAACGATTATTTTCGGCAAGCGAAAATCTTGTGAATTGTTAATTGTAAACGATATGAAACATTCTACTTTATGGATGCTGACTGCCATCCTAATCATCTGCGGCGCTGGTTGCCAGTCGTGTAAGGACAGAAACGCCGAGAAAGGTCAACTGCTGGAGGTATATGATGTGCAAGGCAGTGCTGCCAAGGCGCGACTGACCGTGGACGGCAAGGTGCTCTTCGTCACCGATGTCATCATCGGCAAAAACGGTATCGGCAAGACCGGTGAGGGAGATGCCAAAACACCTACCGGTACGCTGCGTCCGCTGTCTGCCTTCGGTATCAAACCCAATCCGGGAACCAAGATGCCGTATATCGACATCACTCCTTCTACTTTTGCCTGCGACGAGGACTGCGAGTACTACAACCGGATTATTGACACGGCCGTGGTGCACCATCCTTGCCATGGCGAGGAGATGTATTCCTATCAGCCGCACTACAACTACGGCATCGCTACCGACTTCAACAAGGAGTGCGTCTATCCGAACGGCAGTGCCATCTTCATACACGTGAAGGGCCCGAAGCCTTACACCGGCGGCTGCATCGCCTTTGATGAGGACAAGATGGTGGAGATCCTGCTCAACTGCGACATGTCGCTGATCATTACGGTGAAGGAGTAGGGAGCGGAGAAAGGGGGATTTTCTAGTAGAGGGATTCGGACGCCGCCTTGACTTCGTCAATTCCCCCGAATGCCCAACGCCTTGCCGGCGGCATCCTTGCAAGGCGTTCTCGTGAATATCCGCAAACAAAAAGAAGAAACTTTCCAGTCTCTTCTTTTCTTTTTGCGGACATTCCCGCTTTCTCTTGCGGAGAAAGGGGGATTCGAACCCCCGGTACGGTTACCCGTACGACAGTTTAGCAAACTGTTGGTTTAAGCCACTCACCCATCTCTCCTCGTCGTAGGTTTAGCCTAAAACTTTAATGCTTTCCTTTAAAAGCGGGTGCAAAGGTACTGCTTTTTTCTGACATGTGCAAATTTTTGCGCATTTTTTAGTATTTTTTTTTGCGAGGGCTTGCGCATATCCATATTTAGAGGGCATTTTAGTATCGTATTTTGACGATGAATATTAACGCCGATACAGGTTTCCGACTTACTGTCACGGAAATGATATGAGCAGTAGGGTAGAAAAGAAAAAAGGCACCGTTGTGCGGTGCCTGACCATTGCTCAATGCTCGATGCTCAATGCCTGTCGCTTCTGCCTAAAGCAATGCGCGATGGATAGTTTTTTACTCTGTGCAGAAACGGTATAACCATCCTGCAGCGTCCGGACTGTCTTTGACTGTATTGACCGACCAGTCGGTATTGCTGATGCTATAGAATTCTCGCAAGATAGTGCCGGACCCGGAAACAAACTTCATAGCGCAGAAAACGCCCGATGGCTTGTATTTATCCTCATACTCATTTTGTCCGGGGAACTCCAGCACCGCTGTGCTGTTTGCCTCTATCTCTATAGTATCAATTTGCGTGTACCATTGTTCTGCAACATTCGGTTGTAGCGTATAAATCAGCGTAACCGCTTCGTTGCTGTCGTTGGCGATATAATATATAGGTTTGAAGTCCCAATAATCGATGGCCTTGCAACCAATAAAACACAGAATCACCAATAGTTTAGTTAAGAATTTAGTTGTTTTCATAAGTGCGTAATCACCTTGTACCTTAAATCGGCGGCAAAATTACTACAAATTTTTTAAATACGCAAACATTTGTAAAACTTTTTTTAATTTTATTTGCATTTTGTGTACATTTTCGGCATTTTAGTATATATTTTGATAATTTGAATAAACAAAATGTAGTATATGTACCGAATCAAAGAGAGGCACCCGAAATGGATGCCTCTCTCAGATGGAGCGGATTGCTCCGTGTGTGTATCATGCCTTATTGTACAAGGATGAACTTATAGCCCTTTTGGATCAATATACCCGGCGTGTTGCGGTCAACCTGCATACCCTGGATGTTGTAGACAGGGGCGTTCGGGTCGAAGACTGCCTTGGTGTTCTCGATAGCCTCTGTGTTATCAATCGGGTACTCGTTGTTGGACTCGGTGTATGCGCGAATCTCGATACGCTCGATGATGCCGCAGTGCATTACGCCCTGTTGGTCAAGTACAGAGTACTCTACGCGGTAATCGTTGCCTCCGAGGCTGGTGATGGTCGCATCTGCTTCTGCAACTCCGATCTCAATGGTGTCGGTTCCTTGGATAACGACGATGTATGAGAATTCGGTGCCGATACCGCCCGGAACTTCCTCGCCGAGTTCGGTCGAGTAGGTGCCTGCGAACGAGTGAGCCTTGTTGGTGTAGAGATCCAGTTCTGCCAATACGCCGTCTCCGACAAACTCACCCTGCTCGTTCCACTCTGCAAAGCTGAACATCTGGAGACCGAAGTTATGGATGCCTTCGTTCTCACCGTAGTAGATAGCCTGAGCCTCGGTGAAATCGACGTTAGCAGTATCCTGATGGAACTTGCTGACAGAAACGAA
>JAEEHO010000271.1 GCA_016280845.1 Paludibacteraceae bacterium
CACTGCGCGAGCCCACATACGACCTCGACGGCAACATGCTTTCGGACGGCACACTGTCATTCACATACGCTTACGCCGGACGCCTGGAAACGGTATCCTCAAACGGTGTCACGCACGTCCCGCACTTCTATGACGCCAAGTCGCGCCGCGTCAGGAAGGTCACGCCAGAGGCGATGACGACGTTCTTCTACGACGGCTGGAATCTGATCGAGGAGCGCGTCGCCTACTCGAACGGCACAGCCTCGACGGTCCGCTACTGTTGGGGCAAAGACATTTCTGGAACGCTGCAAGGCGCAGGGGGCATCGGCGGGCTTCTCTACCTCACTGTCAGCAACTCCTCCACTCCTAACTCCTCCACTCACCAACTCTATATTCCGTGCTACGACAACAACGGCAATGTCACCCGCTATCTCGACGCCAACGGAAACACCGTGGCGCAGTACACCTACGACGCCTTTGGCAACATCATCTCCAAGTCTGGCCCGCTCGCCGACTTCTTCCGCCATCGTTTCTCGACGAAGTATTTTGACTGCGAAACCGATCTCTACTACTACGGCTACCGCTTCTACAATCCCGCCCTCATGCGCTGGCTCAACCGCGACCCGATTGAGGAAGAAGGTGGCTTGAATCTGTATGCTATGTGCGGGAACAATCCTATTAGCATGGCTGATTATATGGGATTAAAATGGAAGATAACAAGAGACGGTAAGACTTTTGCGACAGCAATTCCCTGTAACAACGAGGACACTTTTGTGACACTGGCCGCAGATGTGGCGCTGGATTTCTCTGATTACACGAAATGGGCTCACACTGCAGATGTCGTCCCTGTCAAAGGTAAGGCATATTTGATACCGAATACAAAGATATATCACAAGGGGGCGCGGCGTTTCTATGAGAACCTGTCTTACAATGTCATCGGCGGATGGGATGCTGACAACGAGAAACAAATGGATAGCGACAGGAAAAAAGGTTTTTGCGTTGTGTTGAAGCAAAGTATAAACAATATAGATGTCATGGACGCCCTGAAGCATGATGGGCTATATGAATATACATTTACAGGACATGGCCCAGGCGGAGGAAGTATAGCGACAGAAGACTTTGAAACATATTTCGCTCCAGAACGATCCTCATTGTACGGAATCCACAAACTGACGCTTCAGGGATGCGATACGGCAAATGATGTCGTAATTAATGGAAATGTAAAAACAGTTGGCTGGGCTTCAAATGTTGCCATCGCAGGAACGTTTGTAGGCTACAAAGGGAAGGTCAATAGTTTTAACGCATCCAGGAACAAAGTAACAAGATCAGGTACAAACTCTGCGTTTATGATACCAACAAACGGAGAAAAGAAATGAAACACAGCACGAAACGCATTATAGCCGTTATGGCTTGCACGGCTATCACTATATTGTTGGTGGTTCTAGGGTTTGTGTTGTTTGTGATGCTTGAATGCCCTTGCGCCAATCCGAGCGATAAGGGGAGGCGCGGAATCTGCTTACAACAAATGCGAAATCTTCAAGAAGTGACAAATTATTTTTACACAGCGTATGAAGCTGCTGATAATCTTCGTGGGTGGAAGGACCCGTGGAAGCATAATTACAATGCAATCGTTGCGGATGAGTTCGCCAATGCAAGTTTTGGCAATGTCAAAGGCGCGCCTATCATTATCTGGTCGTCAGGGCCGAATGGCATCAATGAGAATGGCAACGGAGACGACATTGTGGATTGCAGGGACTTCTTCCAGCAGGTCGGCAAGACGAATTGTGTAGAGGGTCAAAACCAAGTGATTGTCGAACAGCCGAGCACCACATTGAGGCGGAAGGTCGATGAATAAGATGAGGCGGCCGATGCGCAGTTGGATTCATTGCCGCAAGAATCGCCGGATGTTCGCCGACGAATCGGAGACGAACGCATACGAATCCAATTCGCGGAACCAGTATTCGTCAATCTCGAGCGTTTCGGGAGGGACGAGCTTCTGCTCGTCCGTCGAATACGACCTTGACGGCAACATGACGCAGCACGGCGTCTGGACGTATTCGTACGATGCAGCCGGAAGGCTTGCGGCCGTCGAGTCAAATGAAATTGCCATTGCAACGTTTGCCTACGACGCGCGCGGACGCCGCGTGAAAAAGGAGGCCGCCGACGGTACGCACCTCTACTTCTACGACGGATGGCTCTTGATCTACGAGCATATTGTATGCCCCGACAATACTACAAACGAGATCGAATATGTCTGGGGCAAGGATGTTTCTGGCACGCGCGGCGGCGCGGCGGGAATCGGCGGGCTGCTCTACCTGAAGTGCGACGGCGCGATCTTCGTCCCGTTCTACGACGCATACGGCAACATCCTCGGCTACTGCGACGCGCAGGGCAACGTCGTCGCCCAGTACGCCTACGACGCCTTTGGCAATATGATTGCCAAGTCCGGCGCACTTGCAGATACCTTCTCTTCTTTCCGATTCTCGACAAAGTACCTCGACCGCGAATCCGGCCTCTACTACTACGGGCATCGTTTCTATTCCCCGTGTCTCATGACCTGGCTCACTCCCGATCCAATCGGAGAGGATGGTGGGGTGAATTTATATGGAATGTGTGACAATAATTTGGTGTCCAATTTCGATGCAACGGGGGAGTTTGCTATTAGTTATGTTACTCGCCGCAAAACATCTTTCTTCGAGTACGTTGCGACAGGTAAAGAGTTCAAGGATATTGAACCTAAAAATGAAAATGACGTGTACATTGAATACAAGAAAATGAATGTGAGCGGGACATTTCATAGCATCCCATGTTTCGACAGTGATTGCCATCTTGAGGTCAGATTGGAAATATGGTTGTTGCCTGGATTAATTGATGACATAAGGCCACACGATGAGTTCATTTGTGAACCGCACAAGACGCTTTATGACGGATTTATGAGACGAAAAGGTGGCGGAAGCCCAATTAAAGGAGCCGTACTAGCGCATGAGAGAGGGCACGCCAAGGCGTTCTTTCTACACCAAAAGGCTGCTTTTGAAACAAAGATAGAGGCTTTGCGCAAGAAGCCTAGACTTACAGAAAGTGAAAAAGAGTATGTTGTGAGTGCATTTAATTCTGCCAAAGATGAGTGCACACCTTTTAGCGTCAAATATTCAAACGAGAATACAAAGAGCTGGTATATAAGCAACGGCTTTAGTTTTACAGAAGAAGGAGGTTTGCATGTGTTCAAACGTAAATAACAAGCTTTGTGCAACAATGAAAACACAACTGTTTACACTGGTTGTTGCATTTGCCGCAGGATGCGTCGCACCGAAGGAGCAATGGTCCACATCTGACGAAGAGATTGCACAACTCATGGGGCGGTATTCCGAGTCGACAATTAGCAGAACGAGAGAAGATTTCTTCAAGGTAAATTCATTGGAAATGTATTCCTTGGCATCGCGGCTTGATGTCATCTGCAAAAAACGCAAAGTGTCACGGGCTGCCGTACTATCTTCTGTTCGAGTGAACCCCTTCTGCAATGACAACGAGTGCGTCGTCTATGTGCTAAAACGATGCGGCTTCTACGTGGAAGGTGTCATGTTTCAGTTTGATGGTAAATCATATGTTCAAAACGTCCGCATCTTTGATGCGACACTATGAAAGCGCGCTATGCTTGCCGATTTGCATTTTTCTGGCCGCGACAATGCTGTTGGTTGTTGGAGGGGATCATTGAGGG
>JAEEHO010000272.1 GCA_016280845.1 Paludibacteraceae bacterium
ATCAATCGAACCATCTGCGAAGATGAATATGTCATCTTTGACGGACAAAGCCGCAACGTCGGAGGTTACTACACCGAACATCGTACCACCATCAATGGTTGCGATAGTATCACGCACCTCAACTTGACCGTCAACCCGAAGATACGTATCACCATCGACAGACACCTATGCGTAGGAGACACGTTCAACTTCCACGGACAGCATATCACCACCGGTGGCATAGTAAGCGACACCGTAAAGGGTTCGAACGGCTGCGATAGTATAACTACCTACAACGTTCATTTCCATCCTGTTGTAAACGATACCGTGCGGGCATCTATATGCGAAGGAGAGACGTATAATTTCCATGGTCATCTGTATACTGATGCCGGAACTCATACTCTGACGGCGCAATCCAGATATCATTGCGACAGCACGCATGTATTGATATTGACCGTCAATCCTAAATATACAACCAATATAACGGAGAAACGTGCTATCGGCGATACCTACTATTTCTTCGACCAAGCAATAACCACCGGCGGTGTCTATACCTATCACACCACGTCGGTTAAAGGCTGCGACTCGATTATCAGGCTGACTATCGCGTTCTACCCGACCTACTTGATAAATGAGACCGCTACATTCTGCAAGGGTAGCAGTTACTCGTATCACAAGAACGGCAGCCCGATCACCTATTCCGCACCGGGTACATATTGGGACAGTCTGACAACGGCACAAGGCTTTGACTCTGTCTACTGCTTGACGCTGAGGGAACTGCCAACCTATTATTATGAGGAGGAAAAGACGATCTGCCAAGGTGAGGAATACGTTTGGCACAATCAGGTCTGCCGTGTTCAACGCAACTATTACGATAGTCTGAAGACTGCGGCAGGTTGCGACTCGGTATATTGCCTCAAGCTGACCGTCAATCCATCGCCGGTAATACATGTCTATGACAATATCTGCGAAGGTGACTACGTTATGTTCGGCGGCAAACCATGCTACACAGCCGGTATGCACTATGATAGTTCGTGGACAGCAGCAGGCTGCGACTCGGTTCGCATTCTGCACCTGACTGTTCGCCCTGTACCGCGTGTAAGTCTGGATATTCATAAGTGTTCCGACGACTACTACAACTATAGAGGAATGATGCTCACTAGAGATACCATCTTCTCCGATACCACAAGAGCAATCAACAATTGCGACAGTATCACCACCTACAACCTCTATTTCCATCCTGTAGTACGCGATACTATGACGGCATCTATATGCGAAGGAAAGATATACACCTACAACGGACATATCTATAACAGTACCGGTACGTTTATCCAACAGACATGGTCTCCATATCATTGTGATACGACCCACGTGCTGAAACTAAAGGTTAATCCAACATACAACAAAGATACAACTCTGGCATTGTGCCATGGTGAGAGTGTGAGCATATTTGGTAAAATATATACCAGCGGTGGTACGTATTACGACACGCTGCAGACCGCTAATGGCTGCGGATGTGACAGTACGTACACCATCACCATCAATGAATATATCAAGTTCTTCAAACAAGAATCCTATTCGTTGTGTAAAGGCGATACGCTCTTCTGGCATGGCAAAGCAATCACTACGGCCGGTGTTTATTCCGATTCGCTGATTTCAACCATAAGCGGTTGTGACTCGGTTTACCAAATGACCGTCACTATGCGCTATCCGGTACAGCAAGAAATAGAGAGAACGATCTTGGACTTCGAGGCATTCTCGTTCAATGGTCGTCTGCTGCACAATTCGGGTATCTATTATGACACGCTCATTTCCGTACAGAACGGTTGCGACTCTATCGTTAAACTTACCCTCACCGTGCTACCTACCTACAATGTCAATGAGCGTGCTACTATCTGCTACGGCCAGTCATACTTATGGAATGGAATGCAGTTAGACTCTACCGGATTCTATTCTGTCACACTGACCTCCGTACACAACACGGATAGTGTTGTCAACTTGGCATTGCTGGTTGCTCGACCGATTATTAACGAACAAACGCCTGTACATATTTCCGATAAAGAGTATTATGTTTGGAAGGGTGATACGCTGCGTCAAACCGGCACGTACGAACACACATATACTTCCAATGTGACCCATTGCGACTCTATTGTTCGCCTACGTTTAATTGTCCACAAGACTTATTTTATCCCGGATACTGCCACTATTTGTGCTAACGAGTATTACCATTTCCTTGGTAGCACATACAACCAACCTGGCGATTATGAGTATAATCCGGGAACAAACATCTGGGGATATGACTCTATCTATGCACTCCATTTGAATGTTGACCCTACCTACCTGACGAGAGATACAGCCCATATATGCGAGGGCGAATACTATCATTTCCTCGGTAAACCATTGTACGAAGGAGGCCACTATGTAGATACCGCCAAGACAAACAAAGGTTGCGACAGTATCGTACACCTCCTCCTCATCAAGCACCCAGTCAACGATGTGAACGAGACACACACTATGTGTAAGGGTGACATGTATACGTGGCACGGCCACATTTATGACAAATCGGGCTTCTATCATGATACTATTCGTTCGGCTACCACCGGATGTGATAGTCTGCGCTTCTCTCTGATGCTCAATGTTCAGGAACCGTTCTACGAGGAAACGTCCGGTGAGATATGCGCAAACGAGTATTATAACTGGCGTGGCAGAAGTCTCAACAAGAATGGTATTTACTACGATTCCCTCATCGCAAAAATGCCGCCATTCTGTGATTCGGTTTATTGCCTCAAACTGACTGTCAACCCGACTTACGAGTTCCACGACTACGATACTATCTGTGAAGGCGAATCGTTCATGTACAACGGCTATAGTTACAATACAGCAGGTGTACACACGCAATATTACCACACGCCTAAGGGATGCGATAGTATTCACCACCTCCACCTGGCGGTTATACCTATCAACCGTATTCAATACACGCTTCACCTGTGTGATGGCGATTATTTCCCATTCCATGGACAGAACCTGACTACCGCCGGTATCTATGTAGACACAACTACGTCTATCAACGGATGTTACAATATTGCTACTTACAACGTCCATTTCCATCCTGTAGTACACGACACCGTACGATGGGAGATTTGCCAAGGCGAAGGATTCACGTTCTACGGCCAGACCTTCTATGACAATGGAACCCACGTCATTTCGGGTCAATCGGCTTACGGTTGCGATAGTACACACGTATTGGAACTGACGGTTCACCCGTCCTACAGAATCGACACCTCCTTTACTATATGTAGCGGTGACTACGTTAAGTGTAACGGTAAGGTCTATGACGCAGGCGGTACATATCCTGACACACTGCACACCTTATACGGATGTGACAGTATTTACACAATCCACATCGATGAGTATCCGTACATCAGCGATGTAGGCAACTATGCATCGATTTGTCAAGGCGACTCTGTCGAATGGCGCGATCGATGGATTAAGACGGCCGGTATCTATCGCGACACAATATTCCATAGCTCAGGGTGCAACGATACATATGAATTGATTGTCGATATCAAGCCAACGTATTTCATTCAATTGGATACCACGATTCGATCAATCGACTACTATAGTTTCAACGGTAAGATCCTCCGCACGGAAGGTGTTTACACTGACACGCTGACTTCAACACGCACCGGATGTGACTCTATCGTCCAGTTGACGCTGCATGTCAGACCGACCTATTTCATCGACGACCAGCAGTATCTGTGCCAAGGTGAAACTTACTATTTCAATGGTATGGCACTTGACTCTACGGGAGTCTATACCACCACCTTCCACCCGCAGCCTAATGTGGATAGTACCGTTACGCTGGCTCTGACAGTTTACAAACCGATCATCCACGAACGTACGATACACATCTCTGACCAAGAGACCTATACATGGTACGGCGAAGAGTTGAACCGTACAGGTACGTACGACAGCGTCATGACAGCGGTTACCACCGGTTGCGACTCTATCGAACGACTCCGACTCTATGTACACCCAACCTACTTCTACGAAGACTGGTTCGATTTGTGTAGCGACCAGCGCTACAACTGGCACCAATACTCAGGTTTGAATGTATCGGGAGACTATTATGACATCCATCAGACCGATGTATGGGGTCTGGACTCGATATATGTGCTTCACCTGTCAGTCCATCCTGCCTATAAGCATGATACCACTGTACATATATGCGAGGGCGACTACTATGAGTTCGGCGGTGAGGCGCGCTACGAAGGAGGTAGATACTTCTATACAGAACAAACGGTTAACGGTTGCGACTCTATCTTCAGTCTGTCACTCATCAGACACCCGGTACATATCATCGAGCAACAGGCTACTATCTGTAAGGGCGATGAATATGTATGGCGCGGTCAGACATTGACGGTTGGCGGTATTTATGATGACTCGTTGGTTACCAAAGATGTGTACCATTGCGATAGTATCTATCGTCTGATGCTCTATACACACCAGCCGTTCTATCAGGAACAGGTGAAGGATATATGCGATGGAGACTATTATGACTTCAATGGTCGCCAACTGAACCAGCCTGGTATTTATTGGGATAGTTTGGTTACCTCTATGAATCAATGCGACAGTATCTACAAACTGGATCTGCGTGTACACCACACTCAACGAGTAACTGTCTACGACACTATTTGTGGCGATGAATACGCCATGTTCAACGGTACAGCACTCTATCAGGGAGGCGTTTACAAGGATACGCTGCTTAACATATATGGATGTGATAGTATCATCACGCTCTATCTGTCCAAATTCCCTATCGTCACCAAGACTGTTCCGCGCTCTATCTGTCGTGGCGACAAGACTCCGTGGACCCTGGAGGGACAACCTATCCTGGTGGAGCGTGCCGGAACATATGTCGACACCCTTACTTCTTCCATCAGTGGTTGCGACAGTATCGTCGAACTATGGCTGGCTGTCAACGAAACCTACCATCGTGAGACCAAGGGAGAAATATGCGCCAACCAGTACTATGACTGGCGTGGCAGACTATACACAGAAACCGGTGTATATTGGGATAGTCTGACCACTATGCGAACCGGCTGCGACTCAGTCTTCAAACTCGATCTGACCGTCAGACCGTCATACTTGGAGGACACATCGGTTTATCTGTGCGACTTCGAGAAGTTCTATTTCAGCGGTAAGCAGATTACCAAGACCGGTGTATATGTCGATTCGCTCCATACCTTGTATTACGATTGCGACTCCGTACATATACTGCATGCCTATATCCACCCGACTCACCGCGACTCTATCTATGAACGTGTCTGCTTGAGCGACACATACGATTTCCGTGGCACGATACTTAAGGCGGATGGAGTCTACCATGATACGGTCAACGATCCTGTTTCGCGTCATTGCGAAATCTACACCGTCAATCTGTCATTCTCGGCTACAAGTAGGATTACCGGCATTCATGTTGAGGAGGCTTGTGCGGACGATAGTGTATTCGCAATCCATACCTATTATATCGGTTCGCGACCATCTACCTTCTCGCTCGTCTTCGACTCCATCTCACACGTAGCAGGATTTGTGGATGTATTGAATCAACCGTTCAATGATATCGTCTATGCACCTATTCCTCCGCGTGACGGAGGTACATACATCCGCCCGGATTATTACCACGGCAGACTGACGGTGGACAACGAGGTTTGCTATCCGGATACTAATTCCTCAATGGACGTATCGCTGTTGCTGCGCTATCCGTCTTGGATCATCGAACAAAACTGGAACGATGTAGTGGCTCTGCTGAATGAAGAGTTCAATGGAGGCTATGTCTTCAGCGCCTACGAATGGTATGTCAACGGAGTCAAGAGCAACGAGAAAGGCCCGTACATCTATATGCCGTTCACAATGGCTATTGGCGACGAAGTGTACATTGCGCCAACGCGTCAAGGCGAAGATTATGCAGTGCCGAGTTGCCCGATCACGATATATGACATGACGCCTGATCTGGTTAGCGAATATCCGGTCTTCTGCGAACCGAGCAATATGCCGGGCCGTTTCTTCCTGCATGCCGCAGCCGACGGAGACTACCGCGTTTACAACATCTCAGGCCAAGTGGTCATGAGCGGCACATACCGCAGCGGTGACATGTTGGAGATCAACACCCGAGCTACTTCCGGATGCTATCTGGTACGACTGAACACACCAAAATACGGCGTGCATGTCGATAAACTGATCTTGAGATAAAGCTTAAGATAAAGCGTTCTATTATCGCTTGACTGAAGAGCACTCCAATTTGGAGAGTTTCAAATTGGAGTGCAAAGATTATTATAGTCTATTGTTATCTATTGTAGTCTCAGTAGTATTCTCCCCTAAAGGAAAACAAAACCTAAAGCACTAATGATGGCTTTGATCAACGCGCGCTTCGTAATTTACTGCTAAAGATGCTTTGAAATTACTTGCTAGCGCGGATGTAGAGAGGAACAGAGATGCCGAGGAAGAGGAAATTCGGCAACCATGCCGCCATGAAAGGCGACATCACATTGTTGACAGAGAAGGTAGTGCTGACTGTTGAGAAAAGGACATAGGCGGCGGTCAGCACGATACCTAATCCCAGATTCTTTCCCATACCTCCACGCACCTTGCGGCTTGACATAGTCACACCTAACAACGTCATAATAAAAGCACCCAATGCCGAGGCAAATCGTTTGTGATACTCAACCTCAAACGCCTTGACGTTGCCCGAACCGCGTTCGCGCAAGCGCTCTATGTAGCCACGCAACTCCGGCGTAGTCATTTGTGCTGCCTGCTGGGCAGTGATAAAGATCTCTTTCGGCGTGATAGGCAGAGTTATCTCCAAGCAATCCCCTTTCTCCAAAGTCTCGCGCAGTCCCTCGAACTTACGACGAGTAAAATTCTCCAGATGCCAGTAATTGAGCGAGTCGTAGCATATACGATCAGCCGTCGTACGCATCACCAGTGACTTTCCCTCAAACTGCTCCAGCGAACAGCGATAGCCGATATTGCTGTGACGGTGGAACGCTTCGGTATACAGAATGACACCCGGTTGCACCTCCAACTGCATATTGCGGGCATTCTCAATCGTGAAATGCTCTATATATTTATCCGTGAAGTTCAGCATTCGTGCTGAGGTACGCGGTATGATCCATCCGCCTAAAGCAAAGGACATAAGGAAAAGGACGGTGGCCGAAATAGCGTACGGCACCATCAGACGATGATAACTGACACCTGCCGCCTGCATGGCTATGATCTCCGAATTGCCGGCCAACTTACTGGTAAAAAAGATAACAGAGATGAAGATGAACAGCGAGCTGAACATATTCATATAATACGGAATGAAGGGGATGTAGTAATCCCAGATGATCTCCTTTATTGACACTTGGCCCTCGAAGAAATCATCCATCTTCTCCGTCAGATCGAAGACGATAGCTATACTCAAAATCAGCACAATCGAGAAAAAGAATGTGCCGAGAAACTTACCGATAATATATAAATCTAACTTCTTCAACTTCGCCTCTAACCTTTCGCCTTTTACAATCTCGATGTGATTGCCGGCATCACACCGGCTTTCCATGTGCTATAGTCGCCGGCCAATATATGCTGGCGTGCCTGAGTGACCAAATCGAGATAAAATGCCAGATTGTGGATAGACAGGATCTCCAATCCCAACATCTCCTGCGCATGTATCAAGTGACGAACATATGCTCGCGTATACGCAGTATCCACATAACTGCTTCCGTACGGATCCAGCGGACTGAAATCGTCTTCCCACTTGCGATTGCGCAGGTTCATCACACCCTGCCAGGTGAATATCATTCCGTTGCGGCCATTACGTGTCGGCATTACGCAGTCGAACATATCCACACCGCGCTCTATCGCCTCCAGTATATTCCACGGCGTGCCGACACCCATCAGGTAACGCGGTTTGTCTTGCGGCAAGATATCGTTGCACACCTCTATCATATCATACATCACTTCGGTCGGTTCACCCACAGCCAAACCACCGATAGCATATCCGTCTCGATCCAAGTCGCGCAGACGCTTGCACGCGTCTTGGCGCAAGTCGCTGTAGGTGCAACCTTGCACAATAGGGAACAAGTGCTGCTTGTAGCCGTACAGGTCTTCTGTGCCATCGAACCGCGCAATGCAGCGGTCCAACCAACGATGGGTGCGATCCATCGAGTCCTTGGCGTATTTCTTATCCGCAGTACCCGGGCAGCATTCATCGAAAGCCATCATGATGTCGGCGCCTATCTCGCGCTCTATGTCCATCACGCTCTCCGGCGTGAACATCAGTTTGCGACCGTCAATGTGGCTGCTGAATCGCACACCTTCTTCCGTCATCTTGCGGATGTCGGTGAGCGAGAAGACTTGGAATCCGCCCGAGTCCGTCAGTATAGGTCTGTTCCATCCTTCGAACTTATGCAGACCGCCAGCCTGACGCAATATCTGCGTACCCGGACGGAGAAACAGGTGATACGTATTTCCTAATATGATTTGGGCTTTGATATCATCCTCCAGTTCGCGGCGCTGCACACCTTTGACGGTGCCGACAGTTCCCACCGGCATAAAAATAGGCGTCAGTATATCGCCGTGATCGGTGTGCACAACACCCGCACGCGCGCCGACACCCTTCGTCTGGCTATGTAGTTCAAAAAATGCCATTTTATATAGCTTAACTATTTAACATGTTTCCCGGTCCCGGAAACACAATAGACGGTTTGAAGGTCTTTGCTTCTTCAGGCGTCATCAGCGCATATGCCATGATGATGACCGTATCGCCCACGTTGACCAAGTGAGCAGCAGCACCATTGATGCAGATGCAGCCCGAACCGCGGCGGCCGGTGATAACATAGGTCTCCAGACGTGCGCCGTTATTGTTATCCACTATCTGCACACGTTCGCCGGCATATATATTAGCGGCTTCCATCAACGCTTCGTCGATGGTGATAGAACCCACGTAATCAAGGTTTGCCTCTGTCACCTGTACGCGGTGAATCTTCGATTTCAGTATATTCAAAAGCATACTTATCCAAATTAGGCCGCAAAATTACTGCTTTTTTTTGATATACACAAATTATTGACACAATTATTTCCGGCTTGCATTTTCGAGATTACACTACCAATCATTCACATCTATTGGCAAATAACCGAATATGGCGGAATAGAAGGAAGAGCGGTTACTCCATCGGGGTAGACTTGTACGGCAAGCGATTGCGGGCCGTTGTGGAGCAACAGATACGGCACGGAGAGACGGCGATTGTACGTCAAAGCCTGGTCCAATGTCTTCTGCGTCAGAGGAACGGTTTCTGCCTTGCACTCAATCAACATCAGCGGTTGCATAGATGTATCATAGACAACGGCATCGCAACGCAGATGAGGGAGAATTGGAGAGCCCCCCGACCCCCGAAGGGGGAGGATTGGAGATTGGAAATTGGAGATTGGAGATTTTAGATTGGAAATTTTCTCCAACGGAACCTCGACGGCAATCAGGGAGGCCGGATAGCCCAGTTGCTCCACCAAGCGGTGAAGCAACTGTTGGCGTACCCATTCTTCGGGAGTCAAGCGCACCCACTTGCGACGCCAGTCGCAGAAAATCTGCTCCTTGTTGTTGCTCACTCTCGTTCGCATAACAGACCGCTCACTACATTCGCTAAAAGAATAAAGACCGTTCGCTGCACTCACTAAAAGACAAAAGACTTAAAAGATTCGACTATAAGTAGAGTTACTATAAGTCCGTAGGATTGAGCTATGCCCAACCGATAGTATTGAGTCTATTGTCTTTCAGCGAAACGGACTTTTGTCTATTGTCTATTTCAAATAATTGTCCTTGAGCGAGCAAGTGCGGTTGAGAACCAGTTTGTCTGCGGTCGTATCCGGGTCTACTACGAAGTAACCCTGTTTCAGCAACTGATAGTGGTTCTCTTGGGCGATTCCGTTCTCAACGATAGGAGCATGCAACTCGCTGCGGAGCGAACCCTCTACCTTGATTGGCTTAACCTCCAGGCTATTCGGATTGAGCAGATCACGGAAATCGCCTTCCTCTGCACTCGGGTTCTCTACAGCAAAGAGTCGGTCATACAGACGCGCCTCGGCATCAATACAAGAACTGCACTCTACCCAGTTGATAGTAGCCTTGGTCTTGCGGTTACCACCTTCGGTACCCGACTTGGAGTCCGGATCGTAGGTTGCATAGACGGTAGTGATATTGCCATTAGCATCCTTGTCACAACCGGTAGCCTGGATAATATAACTGCTCTTGAGGCGCACCTCACGACCGCCCGGGCTGAGACGGAAGAACTTATTGTCTGCTTCCTCCAAGAAGTCG
>JAEEHO010000273.1 GCA_016280845.1 Paludibacteraceae bacterium
GTAATATAGATTGAATCTTGTTCTATTACTTTTACGGTAGACATCGAATTAGGAGTTGCTGTTATGTCTTTGTTTGCACTAGGCAAAGCACCGGTAATTCTGTAATCTGTACCAATACTATATACTCCTATTTTCAAGGAATCCTTCAAGGAGAATATGGAAGGACAGAAAATTTTGCCTTCAATTGCCTTTACCCCAGTATACAGATCAATAGGCTTGCCAACATAAGCATCTTTTTTCACGTCTTTAATCTCTTCCCAATTAGTCTGGTCCGTTGCATCTCCGCCTTTCCAACGGTAAATAGTAGGAGCAGGACTATTTTCTCGGGTATTGTCTATTGCCGCTTCGAACATATAATCGGCGCCGCTATTATTCCACAAACATGAATAGCCGTTAGTGCTATTTCCGTCAACATCCAATAATATTCGGATAGAATAGATCGAATCAGGAGCGAACATTGCGTTATCAGTATTGTACTCTATAAAAAAATAGATATAATACTGGTCTGCAGCGAATATCGCTTGACGAAGGCCCAAGTATGCATAATAGTCCGAATTGAGTACACCTGTGCGTTCTTCACTCGGAACAAGCGACCAATAACGTGTTGTACCGTCTATACGGACTTGGGCAAATAGAGAGCCTGTACTTGCCAGCACGGCAAGTATTAAATAATACAATTTTTTCATAAAATCAGTTGTTAATCAATTGTTTGAGTAATAGTTATTCTTTAGAAGTTCAGAGCTAAGCCTAGACCATTCTTGGACGACTGAATACTCCAATACGGCTGTGTCTTAGCCAATGAGCAAGATACATTGTAAACATCTACGGAACTGTGCATCTTGTGATATCCGACAACCAACAGAGGAACACAGGCCAGTTCAAATGCTCCGCCTACAACGCCCAAACCAATAGATGACGCCAGATAGCCGTACATTTCCGATTCTTTGGTCGAACTGGAAGAATTAACGCAGTAATCAACTGTCTTATAGACATACATTCCGGCACAAACCGCGGAACCGAGATCCATAGCAACACCTATACCCAGAAATGCCCAGCCGGCATTTGCCATTCTTTGGCCTTTGGCAAACTGCATATATGCAGCCTGGCAATTACGCTGCGCGTACCAATCCAACATTTGGCGTCTGGACATGGCTTCTTTGCCGCAAAAATATGTATTGCCATGGCATTCCAATAACGCTTCTTGTTCTTGAGCGAACAGATTAGCGGTCATCATAATCGCCGCAAACAGAAATAATACCTTTTTCATATGAATTGTCGTTTTTTAGTCTTTTTTCAAATTATTTAGCATAGCCTGACAAGAAACAATAATCCTGATAAGCCGTTTCGAAATCTCCCGTGTACCATGGATCGGAAACATCCGGAACGTTGCTGGCTACCGGCGATTGCCCTTCGCCCATGGCCCAAGCCATCATGAGAGACACTTTGCCTGCTGTATCCTCGCCTACTATACGTTGCAACCATCTTAGATTGGATCGGTCGGCACATACAATATGATCGTAGTACGCATAGTCCGCGCGAGTGATCTGACGCGCACCGCGATGCTCAAACGGGATACCTTTTTCGCGCATTTTGCTTTTGGCAGGCGGATAGATATCATTTCCGATTTCCTCCGTAGAAACAGCCGCTGATGCTATCTCAAACTGTTCCGATACTCCTGCCTCCCGGCAAAGATACTTCATTACATACTCGGCCATCGGCGAACGACATATATTGCCGTGGCAAACAAATAGGATCTTGGTTTTCTCAGCCATGCTTCTCTATACAAACATTGATTAGAAGTTCAAAGCCAAACCAAGACCGTTATTGGATGCTTGAAGACTCCAGTATGGCTGAACTTTCGCCAAGTCACAATGTGAATTGTATATATCTACCGAATTATGCATCTTGCGATGTCCAACGATCAACAATGGAATACACGCCGCTGTAAAGGCCCCTGCGCCAACTGCCAGACCATAAGCAGATTGCAATAATTTGATACCATCATAGTTGTCTCCAAATACAAACATTCCATAACATGTCCAAAGTCCCACATGGCAGCCTGCGGCTACGCCGAGACATGCCCAGCCGGCAGTGGCCATCTTCTGACCTTTAGAGAACTGCAAATAGGCCGCCTGACAATTATGCTGCGCATACCAATCCAACATTTGACGTTGGGTCATTGCATCTCTACCGTAGAAATAGGTATTACCATGACGCTCTAACACAACACTTTGTTGTTGCGAAAATTGTTCGGGAGAAACCACCTCTTGCGCGAACAGGTTTGCAGCCATCATTGCTACTGCAAACAGAATAAATACCTTTTTGCTCATAATAATTGTTTTTTAGTATTACATTAATTTATTCAAAATGGCGCAGCAGGAAAGAAATATATCCTGGTAAGCCATCTCAAAATCGCCAGTATACCAAGGGTCTGACACATCGCGTGCATCGCACATATCGAATTGTTCGGACGAGTCAATTGTTTGCGGCCATGCCATCATCAGTGACACCTTGCATTCAGTATCATCACCTAAAAGGCGTTCCATCCAACGCAAGTTAGACCGATCAGCACAAACAATATAGTCGTAGTATTCGTAGTCTGCGCGTGTTATTTGTCGTGCACCCCGTTGCTCGAACGGCACTCCTTTCTCACGCAATTTGCTTTTAGCCGGTGGATAGATATCGTTACCTATCTCCTCAGTGGAGACGGCCGCCGAAGCTATCTCAAAGCGGTCCACCATTCCTACCTTTTGGCAAAGGTTCTTCATCACGAACTCTGCCATCGGCGAACGGCAAATATTGCCGTGGCAAACAAATAGTATCTTGGTTTTTTCAGACATATCTCTGTATAACAACACTTTGTTTTAGAAATTTAGCGCAAGACCAAGACCGTTGTTTGATGATTGAATCGTCCAATAC
>JAEEHO010000274.1 GCA_016280845.1 Paludibacteraceae bacterium
CACAAGTGTATTTTTATCTACGTTATCGCAGACGATTATGCACAGTCCGGCTCATACAACCTCTATCGTGTGGACTTTGCTGATAGCAACACCGAGGGTATCAATCCAATTGATACACACGATGGTATTAAGACTGTCTTCGACCGTAGTACCAAATGTGAGAAAATGATTATTAACGGTCAAGTACTGATCCGTCGCGGCGACGCATGGTATAGCGTACTTGGTAATCGTGTGAAATAATGAAACGATTGTTTAAACACCTGTTGTTGGCTTGTGTCCTTGCCGTAAGCACTACGGCTTGGGCACAAATGCCGTACAACACCAACATGACCCAAACGCACTTCAACAATAGCAAGACGGTTATTGCCAAGGACAATGCTTCTTGGAGTAGCGGATTGAAATTGGGGGGAAGTGCCGCTTTCAATTGGGATGACAAATATGTCATAATTGCTCTGGATCAGACGAGCATTCCTTATCAGTTGTCATTCCGGTATAAATGTAATAGCGGCATTGCAACTAATCCGGATTGGTATGTCTCGGAGAGCCCGGACAATCAAACTTGGACTAAAGTGTGGTCCGCAGTCAGCCCGACATCGACTATTGTGTCTGTCTCGACAGATTGGTACACGGCAAGCCCTATCACGCTGTCCAAATCTACCAAGTATATCAAGCTTTGTTATAGCGGAAACTACTCGGGTACATTTGACAATATCAAAGTGACAGACCAAGCCTACGTGAACAATCCGAAAGTGAACGATGCTGTTATCAGTTCGCTCGATTTCGGCGCGGGTACGATCAGTTCCGGCAAGAAGGAACTGACGTTTGACGTAGAGTGGTGCAATGTACCGGAATTGAGTGTGACGAGCGACAATGCGGAGTATTTCACCGTTAGTCCTGCGTCGTTTGGCGGCAAGGCAAAATATGGCACACAGACCGTCTCTGTTTTCTATGACCGAGATAAAGCTGTGGGTTCGCATAGCGGAACAATTACACTGAGTAATGGTAGCATTACCAAGACGGTCACCGTCACCGGTACGACCACCAAACGTGAACAAACCATTCACTGGAACAACGATTTGGTGCTGACCAATTTCACCATGAATGCGGAAGACGAAATCACGGGTAGTCAAATAGCCTCTTCGGACAACGAACAAGCAGTGTTTACCTATACGTCAAGCGACGAGAATGTGATATCTGTTTCGGCTGACGGCTCTACGCTTTATGCTGTCAGCAACGGAACGGCTACCATCTCCGTTGTAGCCAGCGGAAACGAGATATACAGCGAAGGTGCTGACTCCAAAGTGTTCACCGTGACATCCAAGAAGAAACAGTCTATCACCTGGGAACAAAACTTCATGGGACTGAAGACCAATGCCAATCCCAATACGATAGCATTGGAAGCGTCAGCTACCAGTGGCGGTGAAATCACCTACACTTTGGAGGCCGGTTCGGACAATTGTGTAACCATCAATGGTGCCACACTGACTATCACTGGTATCCCGGGTACTGCATATATCATTGCTACCCAAGCCGGAGGAGAAATCAATGGTGAAGAGTGGATATCTGCCTCCGCACGCAAACAAATCAAAGTGCGCGACCCGCATTCGGCTTGCGATGAATATGCCTTGGCTGACCAAAGTTTCACCTTCTCTGAAGGTCATAAATCTTCGCACGCCGTTAAGGAATACAATCTTGTCGGCAAACCGACCCAACTGACCTTCAGCGCAAAAGCCGGAGGAACACAATATTTGTGGTCCGAACGCGAACCTATATATATTGAGCAATACGCTAACTTCGGTTCCGGCTTGGAATGGAAACTGTTGGTTTCTTTGACCTTGGGAACAGATAGTAAGAACTACGGTCCTTATGCACTCAATGAGACAGCAACCAAGATCCGTTTCCGTTCCGGTGATTACTCCGAGCAGAACGTATCCAATATCTCTATTCCGCGCAAGAAGGAGTTGGCGGTCAGCGAGACCAATATCGAGGAAACGGCTGAGCGTCACGTGCGTTGGACCAAAACAATCTCTGTGTCGCGTTCCAATATCGACGTGGTAGATATATCCGTCGAAGGCGGTGATGCCGATTGTGCGTTTATGCTGTCTAGGACCTCTATCGGTACCGATTGTGCTGACCGTACTACGGAAACCTTTGATGTCTATTTTACTCCGCAAAAAAGAGATACTACCTATACAGGTACAATCACTATCACGGACGGCAAGGCCACTCCGACCACGCAGACAATCAGCCTGAAGATCAATGCGGTTGCCTTCAATCAAACAATCAACGGCTTTGAGTTGCCTGCTGCATGCAAGACTACCGATACAGTCGCACCGTTTGAAGCGAGTGCCTCCAGCGGCTTGGAAGTTGTTTATCTCAGTTCGGATAGCACGATAGCCTATGTGGAGAACAATCAATTGGTAATCCTGACAGCCGGCACCGTGGATATTACAGCTTATCAGGCCGGTGACGAGCGCTACAACTCCGCGTCAGTCACCAAGACAATCGCTATCTCGCTCACGCCGGTTGAGATCTTGTCTTATCCTACGGCATCGAGTCTTACTATCGGCCAGACTCTGGCAGATTCGCACTTGGACGGAGGTGTTGCTTCGGTAGAAGGTTCGTTCGCTTGGGCTGATTCGACTATCATCCCTGAACTCGGTTCGCTCCCTTATGCCGTTGTCTTCACTCCGAACAATGAGGCTTACTACGCGTCCGCAACGATAGATGTAGAGGTGCTCACCGTTCAGGAAAAGCACCAACAGTCTATCACTTGGGACCAGACACTGCCGCAACTCTATATCGGTCAGTCGTTCCAACTGGAAGCTACCTCTTCGTCCGGATTGGCTGTTCATTTCGTCAGCTCGGATGATTCGATAGCCTATATAGATAAGAACAATACGGTTATCGCATTGGCAGACGGCGTCATCACCCTGACCGCTGTACAGGAGGGTAACGCGTTCTATGAAGCAGCAGACTCAGTTGCCTACCAACAGACCATCCTGCCTCCTCCTACTACCTACGGTGTTTACGGAATGGCATTCTGCAAGGGTGATTCGCTGGAGTTCGAAGGCGTATGGTATAGCGAGGCAGATCAGATAGATGTTCTCTCGAGCCAAAAGAACTATTTGGGCGGAGACTCTATTATTAGTCTCACTGTCACTGTTCTGCCGACTTACAATACGGAGGAGAGTCTGTCTATCTATCGTGGCGCAGCGCAAACATGGCAGGATATAGACCTCAGTTTGTTGCCGGTAGGTGACACTGCTATCACCGTCCGTTACGCTACGCAACACGGATGTGATTCAATCTTCACGCTGCACCTGACTGTTGTAACTCCGCCTACTACCTATGGCGAAGATACACTTATCTTGTGCGCAGGCGACAATGTTGTTTACAACGGCAAGACCTACAAGCGCTCTACACAGGAGAACGTTTTGTTGAACGAGCCAAACCAATATGGAGGAGACTCCATCGTATCGCTGGTAGTCAAGGTACTGCCTGTTATGCGAACCAAAGAGTCGAAAACGATAGTGGAAGGCAGTAACGAGGATTGGCAGAATATAGACCTCAGCCAGATTCCGGTGGGTGATACCACGCTCACGGTGGCATACACCTCGGCTTATGGCTGCGACTCGATTTGTGTCTTGACTCTCTCCGTTACACGACGGATCGCAACCGGATTGGATAATACCAATGTTACTTCGGATAAGGCACAAAAGGTATTCCGCAACGGACAACTCTTCATCCGTAAGGGTGACGATTGGTACGATCTCATCGGAAATAAAGTACGTTAAGCATAACATAACAAGCTCTTTTTTATGAAAAGTGACATGCATATTTGTGTATGTCATTTTTTTATAGTACTTTTGCAGGCGGAAAAAGCTATACACCCAATGACCGTATTATACGAAGACAATCATATCATCGCCGTCAACAAGACCTGCAACGAGATTGTGCAGGGTGACAAAACCGGCGATACACCGCTGAGCGAGATAGTTAAGGCTTATATCAAGGACAAATACAATAAGCCCGGCGAGGTGTTTCTCGGCGTACCGCATCGTCTGGACCGACCGACCAGCGGTGTGGTTCTTTTTGCCCGTACGAGCAAGGCTCTTACACGACTGAACGAGATGTTTAAGGAGAAATCCATCGGCAGCAATCAGCAACAGTCAATTAAAAAGACCTATTGGGCGATAGTGCAGGGCGAACCCAAACAGCCCCAAGCACGCTTGGAGAACTATCTCGTTCGCAACGAGGCGCAGAACAAGAGTTATATAGTAGAAGACCGAAAGTCGAAAGATGCCAAACTGGCAATCTTGAACTATCGCACGTTGGCCAAAGGCGATCATTATACATTGCTGGAAGTGAATCTGGAGACCGGACGTCACCACCAGATACGCTGTCAGTTGGCGGCTATCGGCTGCCCAATCAAGGGCGACCTGAAGTACGGAGCCAAACGCAGTAATCCGGATGGCGGAATATGTCTGCACGCCAGACAGATAGAGTTCGTTCATCCGGTTAGCAAACAGGACATATGTATCACGGCTCCTGTGCCGAATGACGCCACATGGCAGAAATTCAATCAATTGGTAGAAGGATGAAACTGATGGACAGATATATTTTCGGACGCAATATGAAGCGTCTGTTACGCCTGCACTACGATATCCGTGTGACGGGCGAAGAGTTGTTGCGTGACGGCAAGATCCACTTGGTGATGCCTAATCACACGGCGTATATAGACCCGCTGATCTTGTTCTCGCAGGAGTGGTGGTTGCCTATCCGTCCGATGGGTGATGAACTCTTTATGCGTCATTGGCTCTACGGCCGCGTACTGCGCATGGCCGATGCCATTGAGGTGCCAGATCTGTACAAGAGTGCCATGACGCGCGAGGAAGGCGTGTTGGCCGCAAGCAAGTTGAGCCGTGCGGCTATAGACAGTCTTGCCGAAGGCAAAGAGATTTGCTTCTATCCCAGTGGTCATGTCAAGACGGTGGATCGTGAAGTAATAGGCAACCGACGTATGGCGTACGAGGTTTGCCGCGAATTGCCCGAGGGCGTCCGCGTCATCCTGTGCCGAATGCGCGGGTTGGAAACCAGCCGTTGGTCAAAACTCAAACCCAAGAAATGGAAATGGCGCCGCACGGTCACTATCCATTTTGAGGACCACACCGATGATGTCCGCCGTTGGGCACAAGAGATGGACAGGTAATGGTATTTCTCATTGCCGTTCAGTTCGTTCATCGTGTCCGTTAGAGGTAATAAGGCAGCAAAGGCTTCGCCTGTTTCGGAATCTGCAAGCGTAGCAGTAAAGGTCTTCGAGCCGATGATGATGTTAATCGGTGTTTGTGCCATAAGGGTCATTGTGCTCATAGCAAAAATAAGTGTTACAAAGCGTTTCATAGTATCTCCTGTTTTAAATTCGAGTGCAAA
>JAEEHO010000028.1 GCA_016280845.1 Paludibacteraceae bacterium
GTCAAGGGTATCATGGACCGAATGGAGCAAGGACCACTCACTGGCTCATACGCACGCGACGTACGCGTGATTATATACGATGGTAAGATGCACCCGGTTGATTCGAACGAAATATCGTTCCGCCTGGCCGGTCGCAACGCCTTCGCACAAGCCTTCAAAGAGGCTAACCCGAAAGTGTTGGAGCCTGTTTACGACCTCGAGGTATTCGTTCCGTCGGACATCATGGGCGATGTGATGAGCGATATCAACGGTCGCCGCGGTATGGTGATGGGTATGGAGACCGAGAAATCGTTCACCCGACTCAGAGCACAAGTACCTCTGAAGGAACTGTCGAACTACTCGACCACGCTGTCCTCGCTGACCGGCGGTCGCGCTACGTTCACTATGGCCTTCAATAGTTACCAGTTGGTACCGGCTGACGTACAAGAAAAACTGCTGGCTGCATATGCTGCTACGCAGACCGAAGAAGAATAAACAACCAGATATGTCAAAGCAACAAGTAGTAGTTCGCTTTTGTGGAGATTCCGGAGATGGCATGCAGTTGACGGGAACATTGTTCTCGTCGCTGAGTGCCATCCTTGGTCACGAAATCTCCACCTTGCCGGATTTTCCGGCAGAGATACGCGCACCGCAAGGCACATTGGGTGGCGTTAGTGGCTTTCAGGTAGAACTGGGAAGCGAAGTGTATACACCGGGCGACAAGGCGGATGTCATCGTGGCCATGAACGCAGCGGCACTCAAGGTGTGCACGCTCGGCAGCCATTTCAACCATCCGCAGGCACATTACGATGATGATTTCGCACTCTATCATCGCAACGCCATCGTTATCGTTGATACCGATTCGCTGACGGACAAGGACCTGGAGAAAGCGCAGTATCACACCGACAATCCCTTCACCGAACTGGGTATTCCTGAGTCGGTGCAGATAGTGCCTGTGGCGCTGACCACACTGACCAAAGAGAGTCTGGCTGAGTCAGGCATGGATAACAAGTCTATTCTCAAGTCGCGTAACATGTTCGCCTTCGGTCTCATCTGTTGGCTGTTCGACGAACCGATGGAGAAGGCTATTCATCTGCTGGAAGAAAAATTCCGCAAAAAGCCTGCACTGGTAGCGCCCAACACCAAAGTGATGGTGGACGGCTATAACTACGGTCAGAACCTGGCGCTGAGTATCAACCAGATTCATCTGGACGGCCATCCGCACGAGGCGCACGGCTCGTACACTTCCATCGCCGGCAACAAGGCAACGGCCTGGGGATTGATTGCTGCCGCAGAGAAATCAGGCAAGCGTCTGTTCTTGGGTTCGTATCCCATCACGCCGGCTACGGACATCATGCACGAACTGGCTGCACGCAAGGATATGAACGTCATGGTCGTGCAGGCCGAGGATGAGATAGCCGGCGTTTGCTCCGCCATCGGTGCATCGTTTGCCGGTGACCTGGCATGTACATCAACCAGTGGTCCGGGCCTGAGTTTGAAGAGCGAAGCCATCGGTCTGGCTGTGATGGCCGAACTGCCGTTGGTGGTTATCGATGTGCAACGTGGCGGTCCGTCCACAGGTCTGCCTACCAAGACTGAGCAGACCGACCTGATGCAGGCATTGTACGGCCGCAACGGCGAGTGCCCGGCGGTGGTGATTGCCGCATCCAGCAGCGCCAATTGTTTCGATTTTGCGTACGAGGCATGTCGTCTGGCGATGGAGAACATGACGCCCGTCATTCTGCTGACAGATACATACTTGGCTAACGGAACAGCCCTGTGGCGCATTCCTAAGTTGGCTGAACTGCCCGAGATACATCCGCAGAGCGTGCCCGAAGAACTGAAGGGCCAATACAACCCTGCGCTGCGTGACTCGCGCGGCGTACGCTATTGGGCGTACCCCGGCATGGAGGGATACCAGCACCGCAATATCGGACTGGAGCGTGACTCCGAACGAGGAACCATATCAACCAATCCGGAGAATCACGAGACAATGGTGATGGCACGCAAGCACAAAATAGAGCAAGTGGCCGACCGCATACCCGATCTGCGCGTACAGGGCAACAGCGCAAGCGATACCCTGCTCGTTGGTTGGGGAAGTACAGAGGGACACCTGCATGCCGCAGCCAATGAACTGGATTGCGCACTTGCACAATTCAACTATATTATGCCGCTACCGAAGAATACACGCGAAATACTGAGCCGATACCGCCGTGTCATCGTTTGCGAACTGAATACCGGCCAGTTTGCCGCATACCTGCGCGGACAAATGCCCGGCATAGAGATAGAGCAATATAACGAGGTGCAAGGACAACCCTTCGCCGTAGAACGCATTGTTAATTTTGTTAAGGGTAAGGAGTAAGAACTATATGGAAGCTCAAGAATTCAAATCCGACCAATATGTACGTTTCTGCCCGGGCTGCGGTGACCACGCTATCTGCATGGCACTCCAAAAAGCCATGGCACAAATAGGTATCGCACCTCATAACGTGGCAGTCATCAGCGGTATCGGTTGCTCAAGCCGTATGCCGCACTACCTCAATACATATGGTTTCAACACCATACATGGTCGTGGTGGCGCAGTAGCTACAGGCGTCAAGACCAGCCATCCCGAACTGACCGTTTGGCAGATGTCAGGCGATGGCGACTGCCTGGCAATCGGTGGTAACCATTTCATTCATGAGATACGCCGCAATGTGGATCTGAATGTCTGCATGTTCAATAACCGCATATACGGTTTGACAAAAGGCCAATACTCTCCGACCAGCCCGAAAGGCTTTGTCAGCAAATCATCGCCGTTCGGCACCGTTGAACGTCCGTTCATTCCGGCCGAACTGGTTCTCGGCGCACGCGGCACATTCTTTGCCCGCACGCTGGATGTGGATATGCCGACCACCGTCGATTGTATGGTTGCTGCGCAGCAGCACAAAGGTGCGTCTATCGTGGAGTGCCTGGTCAACTGCGTTATCTTCAACAACGGTACGCACGCGTGGATTGCAGACCGCGAGCAGCGCGCTGAGCACTCGATCATCCTCAAACACGGAGAGAAAATGATTTTCGGTACCAACAAAGACAAAGGACTGGCTGTTGAGATTGATCCGCAGACCTTCGTTCCGAAGATTGTCGTTGTGCCGGCCGACGACCCGCGCGTCCTTACACACGATGCGCACCAGCAAGATCCGACGCTGCACCGTCTTTTAGCATTAATGGGTCAGGACCGCTATCTGGAAGTGGCCAAAGACGATGTGCCAAGTGCGAAGGATGAGTTGCCGGTGGCATTGGGAGTTATCCGCAATGTGGAGGCAGAGACATACGACGAAGCTGTCAACCGCCAAATACAAGAAGTGCGCGCTTCAGCTAAAGCACGCACCTTTGATCAATTGACAGCCACGCTCGAGCAGTGGCAGATGTGATCCAGAGAAACCTATTATGATAAAGAGGAACTACTATTTGGCAACCACCAGGTAGTAGTTTTTCTTTCCTTTCTGGAAAAGCAAGTATTTGCCATTCAGCAGCGATGCATCGGTAAGCGGAGTCTGCGGATCGGTCAGTTTCTCCTTGTTGAGGCTGAATCCGTTAGCCGTGATCATCTTGCGTGCCTCGCCCTTGCTTGGGAAGATATTGGTTTTCTCTGCCAGCAAATCCAACGGAGCAATACCTGCCTTCAGTTCGTCCAGCGAGATTTCAAACTGCTCTACGCCCTCGAATACTTGCAGGAATGTCTCCTCGTCCAACGCGTGCAGAGCCTCGGCTGTCGCGTTACCGAAGAGGATATTGCTCGCCTCTACTGCTGCATTGTAATCTGCTTCACTATGAACCATGCATGTGACCTCCTTGGCCAGACGTTTCTGCAGCACACGCAGGTGCGGAGCCTGTTCGTGCTCGGCAATCAGCGCCTCGATCTCCTCGCGCGAGAGGCTGGTGAAGATCTTGATATAGCGTTTTGCGTCGTCGTCGCTCACGTTCATCCAGAA
>JAEEHO010000275.1 GCA_016280845.1 Paludibacteraceae bacterium
CTGAATTAGGAGAAAAAGTGTTCGACGAGGTGATGAACAACTGGTGGGATACCACAATGAAAGAAAACGGCAGACTGACAATCGAAGATGCATTGCGTAAGACGATTGAGTTGATGGAAGATGCGTTTAACATACAATACGTACACAGGATAGATGAACGGATTGAGGAGATAGCGATACAGAGGGCGAAGGATATTAATGGTATTCCTGTGCGCACGTTGATTGCGAAGGACATACTAACCACACTGATAAGTCAGCACTTGGTTGCGGAAGCCAACAACGAGGACGTTGCGGAGACTGCGGTAGACTTGGCGGATGCGTTATTAAACAAACTAAAACGGTAGCAATGATAAAGGAGTTCGTAGAGGCGTGGGACGCCAATAAATGTATTCTTGAAGAGTACTTCAAGACGCACACAACACAACAGTACGCTGAGTACAGCGCACTTGTCAGGCTGTTGTTTGATAAGGTAATCAACCCGTACTTAAAAGTAAACGATTTAGGCAAGTACGATACGGACATGACCGTTATTGATGACGGTGATTATCAGGGCACGCAGCTGTTTATACTGCATAAAGACACGTATCAGCCCGACGAGGGTGATTATGTGGTGACGCATCAGTATTACGGCTCTTGCAGCGGTTGCGACACGCTTATGGGCATACACGGCTACGTAGACGAATTCCCAAGCGCGAATCAGCTTAAGGAGTACATGACCTTATGTCTTCACTTGCTGCAGCGGTGCAAGTATTTGTATAAAGAAGAAGATTCAAATGAGCGCGACGAATAGCTTACATTATCAGCTTTGTTGCGAGGCGGCTAAGTGGCTGCACAAACGCAAGCACGACGTTAACAAGTGTCCGAGCAAGCCTTGTTATAGGGGACACGGCTTTTGTAGGGCTTGTATCGCGTTTAAATTCGTCACGGTGGAGCTTTGTACGTACGGGACAGAACAGGCGGACGTGTGGGGCTTTAACGGCACGGACAGCGCGGTTATTGAGGTCAAGACAACCCATGCCGACTTCCTAAACGACAAGAAGAAGTGGTTTAGATCGGACGTTGCGGAAAAGTGCGGCTTGCAGGCGGGAGCGTACAGGTGGTACTTATGCCCGACGGACGTTATAAAGGCGGACGAGCTGCCGCAGGGGTGGGGGCTGCTTTACTGGGACGGCAAGCACATAAACCACGTGGTTGCACCGATAAGGTTTGAAAACTCGTGGAAGGTAGACTTGCACTTTCTTTACAGCCTACTGCTGAGGGAGAAGTTCCCGCAGAAGATTTTCAATTATCGGGGGCAGAACACAACCATCAAGCCGAAGACCGTGTTTGATCCCCACAAGGTGCTCAACCCCGACGAGATGAAGAGCTTAGACTCCGATATAAGTCACGTGGTTGGCGACAATTTATTCGATTTGATATGAGCGACACATTATTCAAAATAATGATGGTTCTTATGGCGGCTAACGGATTGGCGTTGCTGGATATGTTGGTGTTCCATTGTAACACGGGATGGGACGGTTACGGTATGAAGTGGGACAGCGACAGGAGCAGGAGGATAGCGAATCTGCTGCTTGTGGTGTGGTTCTTGATACTGTTCGGATGCGCAAAAATAAAATGTATGACGATATGAGCGAGAAGATACACATAACGATAGATGACGGAATCAACCCCGAGGTTGCGCTTAGGCACGTCGCGGAGGTTGTGAGCAAGGGGCGCGTCGGCAAGAACGGCACGATGTACTGCTACGTGACGCTGTTCCCCGACGACATAAGGGTTGTCACCAAGGAGTACCGCAAGAGCGACTGCTTTGCGGTGTACAGTGAGAGGTATTTACTAAAACATAAACAGCAATGGAAAACAAAAAGTTAAAGACGTATGTACTGACGCTCAGCCGCGTTTTTCCGAAGAGTCACAAGAGGAGCGGCGAGCCTACCAATTTCGGCGACGCATTCAGGCGCACGAAGCTGCACACGATACGCGCCAACTACCTGTTGTGGTACGCGAGGTTTCAGGCGATAGCGAAGGGCGCGGCGTGCCTTTCCGTAAGACAGTGGAGCGGCAAGCCGTACCAAAGCAAGCAGGTGGAGATTGCGCGGCTCACGGCGGAAGACGGGATAGGTCTGCAGCGTTTGGACTTCTACGGCTCGTTGGATTGTTTTGAGATAGACTTTACAGAGTGTGCCGACGTTGATGACTTGGCGGCAAACGACGGGTTGTCGTTGGAGGATTGGAGGGAGTGGTTTAAAGGCTACGACATAACGCAGCCGATGGCTGTGATTCAATTCACCAAGTTTAGATATTAAGCAAAAAACCGATTTGTTTGCGATTGAATTTATATATTATTAGAGAGGGAAGGACTATCCCTTTGTGGACTTAAGGTAGCAGATTGCTGCAAGCCTGTCCCAAGAACCCCCACACAGTTTTAACTGTGGGAGTAGTCAGTAGAGTATGGTTTTAAAAATTAAAAACATGGTACGAAAAATAAAGGACGGACGTATTCAGGGCAGCTTGCGAGAGCGTCTGCGTCAGCGCGTGGCGGACTCCCGCGTTAAGATCAGCGACGATTTAAAGAAAAAGCAGGCGTTTTTCCGTGTGATGGACAGCGAGGGGCGCGTGAGCGAGGACGTTGCTTTCTTTAAGGAGGGCGACAACGATGTGCTTGCGGTTTTTCCTAACTCGTACGGTTACGCCGACAACTTTGCGGACACGATGACCTGTTACGAGCACGTGGGGCAGCATAGCACTTGCACCTACGACTACGTTGACGAGCTTGAGAAGGCGACCGAGAAGGACTACGCTCCTTTGTACAACGAGTTGAAGAGCGTTGGCTACAACGTAAACGTTGTGGACATGCCCGAGAAGGAGGCTCTTGAGGCTAAGCATCAGGAGCTTATGGACTCGTATATGAGGCACGTAGAGGACGAGGAGCGGCAGGAGATTGCTAATTCGGCTGCTGCTGCGGCAAAGCGCATGCTTAAGCGCGGCGACATGATTGAGTACGATGGTAAGCGGGGTGTGGTGCAG
>JAEEHO010000276.1 GCA_016280845.1 Paludibacteraceae bacterium
GTTTCGCGCCGGACGGAGCATGGATATGCAAGGACGACGAGATGAACGATGCCGCCAATGCGACCGAAGCCGGCGAGTGTTACGGTACGGCTACGGGTGCCTATGACGACGGTTACGGTCCTGAGAAGAACTACGCTGCCGCACGAGACCTGGCACACGACCAAGACAATGTGCGCGAGATGATACGTGCCTACGCACGATGGCTGATCAACGTGATGCACTATGACGGATTCCGTTACGATTATTGCAAGGGATTCCACGCGTCGCACATCAACGATTACAACAAAGCCGGCGGCGCATACATATCCTTCATGGAGATGTGGGCCGGCAACGACGAGATAATCCGCAATATACAGGACGCGCAGATGAACACGATGGCGCTGGATTTTCAGACCAAGTACAGCGCGTTTGACGGCATAGCGGGATTTGACTACAGCCGATGCAAAGCCAGCGGTTTGCTGGGCGCAGGTTACGCCAAATACGCCGTGACCTTCATAGACAGTCACGACTGGTTCCTGCGCGGCAACGGTCAGGAGTTCGGCGGAAACGGCAATTCGATGAAGGAGGAACTGAAGGACCGCCTGCTGCAGGCCAATGCGTTCCTGCTGTCGATGCCAGGGGTGCCGTCGGTATTCTATCCCCATTGGGCTAAATACAAAGAGGAACTGAAGCCGATGATCAATGCCCGCCACTTGGCCGGCGTTCATTCGGAGAGCGCGGTTAGCGCCGAGACAGCCGAACACGACGGATACCAATGTACGGTCAAAGGCAAGAACGGATACCTGATTCTATGCTTGGGCAACAAAGCGCCGGGTTCGTTCAGCGGATTCCAGAAAGTGGCCAGCGGAAACGGCTATGCCATCTGGGTGAAGGCGGACGGCGATGCTGCGCCGGGATTGAAAGTGACGCCGAGCGGCACATTCGAAGATGCGGAGCAAGGAATGCAGGTGACGATGGAGGCTGTAGGTGGTAGCGGAGACGCCAAGATATACTACACAACCGACGGAACCGAACCGACCTCGGCATCCACTCTGTACACGGCGCCGATAACCGTCAAGACAACTACAACGGTCAAGGCCATAGCCGTTTGCGGTAGTGCGCAATCGAAGGTGCAGACCTATACATACACCTATCGTGAGCCGCTGAAGCATGGTATCCGCGTACGCTTCGACAAACCTGCAGAGTGGAGCAAAGTGTATATCTACGCATGGCTGCCGGGCACGGACGCTCAAGGTAATCCTACGTCGGAGAACATCATGGGAGCCTATCCGGGACAACGTATCTATCAGGACGCCAACGGATGGTTCAGTTATGAGTTTGACAACTCGATGAAGAAAGTCAATTTCTGTATCAACTCGGGCGACGAGTGTGGTGGCGTCAATGTGCGCTCCAACGATCTGGAGATAGATTATGACGCTTGCTACGGTTGGCGCGAAGGCAAGGAGACCGAGAGTTCGGAGGAGGTGGTGCTGGATTGCGATACCAACCTGAATCCGCAGTTTGATCTCGTCATCAGTCCAGAGTCGGGATTCTTCCGCGACATGAACGAAGGACAGCAAGTGACCATCGGCACGATAGGTGCAGAGAACGCCATGATCTACTATACCACGGACGGCAGCGAACCGACAACGGCTTCGCAATCCGCTCAGGGTCAGGCGGTTCTGACCGTCAAACAAACGACCACGGTGAAAGCATATGCGGCATTGGACAAGGAGCGTACGGAGACCTATACGGCCACCTATACCTACAAGGCTCCGCAACAGGGTGCGCTGAAGGTGAAGTTCGTCAAACCAGAAGCATGGACAGACCTCTATCTATACGCATTTACGCGCGTCAAGGCGGGTAGCAAATACAAAGACACACCTTATGCGCTGGACGGCGTCAACTCCAAGTGGCCGGGCATGAAATGGACAACCAAGGAAGGCGAATGGTACACCCACACCATGAATGCGGACGTCAAGGAGATTTACGTTATCTTCACCGAAGGCGACAAGAAACCGCAATCGCAGGATATATTCCTGGACGAGAATGCCTGCTATATATGGAACCCGGATTGCGGCAAGGCCGTGTTGGACGTAGATTGCGACGGACAGTTGCAAGCCATAGAGCAGGCAGAGACCGAGTGGCCTAAGCCGGATGCAACCCAACCGATGTACAACGTGATGGGACAGCGCGTGAGCGAAGGTTATCAGGGCGTGATCATTCAGAACGGACATAAATATTTAATACCATAATATGCGAAAAATAATGCTTTTGCTGTGCTCGCTATGGGTACTGACCCTGGCGGCACAAGTGACAACCGAACCGGCAGTTATCGAGAAAGGGTACACCGGACAAGTCAAAATCATTTTTGACCCGACCAAGGGAAACGGCGGAATGGCGAGTGCCACCAAGTGCTACGCCCATACTGGTCTCATCACTTCCGCCTCGGCCAACGACGGCGATTGGAAGAATGTGGTGGGAAGCGGGTGGCGCAAGGCCGACGAACCGCAGTTGACCAAGAACGGCAACAATTGGGAACTGACAATCTCCAATATATACACCTTCTACGGTGTGTCAGCCGGTACGGATATAGAGGCGCTGGCGTTCGTTTTTCACGACGGCCCCGGTGGCTCGAAGGAAGGTAAAACAAGCGGCGGAGGAGATATACTCATAGTGCTCGGCGAAGAGGCTGTGGCAGATATATGGGACGCAGTCAAAGAGGTGGCACCCGTCACGGGAACACGTCCGGCAGGCATAGACCAAGGAATCTATTATGACGAGAGCGACCCGACCAAAGTGACGCTGTGTACCTATGCAGCCAGCAAGTCTGCGCCGGCCAAGCGAGTGTTCCTGCTGGGAGACATGACCGACTGGAAACTGGATGCCGACCATCAGTTGAAGCGTGACGGCAACTACTTCTGGATCACCCTGACCGGTTTGACTCCGGGCAAGGAATACCGATTCCAATATGCTGTGGAGCGTGCCGACGGAGTGAAGAAACAGATATCGGACTTGTTCTCCGAGAAAGTGATTCACCCGGACGATAAGTACGAACCCAAGAGCGTTGACCCGACCTTGATCGCTTACCCGACGCGTGGCGCAGACGGAGGATATGTGACTGTGATTCAGACCAATAAGAGCAAATTCCAATGGAGCGACGCAACACTCAATTTCCAACGTCCGGACAAGAACAACCTGGTAATTTATGAGTTGTGGGTGTATGACCACACGCCGGCTCGCTCTATCGCCGGACTGATGGAACGATTGGATTACATTCAGAACCTGGGCGTGAATGCCGTAGAACTGATGCCTATTACCGAGTTTGACGGCAATCTCAACTGGGGCTATTCGCCGAATCACTATTTTGCGCTCGACCGTGCGTACGGCACGCCGGAGCAACTAAAGAGCTTCATAGACGAATGCCACAAGCGCGGTATAGCCGTTATCCTGGATATGGTGTTCAATCATGCTACAGGACTGAACCCGATGAACAAACTCTATCCGTACGGTACAGACCTGGCCAGCAATCCGTGGTTTAATGTGACTGCGCCGCACCCGGACAATGTGTACGAGGATTGGAATCATGATTTTGAACCGGCACACAAGATGTTTATCCGTGCGTTGAAATACTGGATTCAGGAGTACAAAGTGGACGGTTACCGAATGGACTTGAGTCACGGTTTGTGCGGCACTACCTATAATGCCGTAACCAACCTCAAGGACTATTACACGAATGGCGTCAAGGCCGCGGCCCAGGATGCGTACTTCATTCTGGAGCATTGGGGCACATCTATGTCAAGCGACCGTCCTCAACTGGTGAGTGAAGGAATGATGTGCTGGCAGAACACCTCGGAACCGTACCAACAGACCGCTATGGGATGGTTGGGCCAGACGGAAGACGATGCGTTCACAAGTGCCAATCTGGACGGCTATGTCAGCTATATGAACAACCACGACGAGGAGCGTCCGTTCTTTAAGGCCAAACAATGGGGAGCAGGCAGTGTGGCTACCGACGAGGCAGTACGTTGCGAACGTGTGCCGCTGAATATGGCCTTTCTTGCGTTGCTGAACGGTCCGCAACTGTTCTATCACTACGACGAGTTGGGCTTCGACTACTCCAAGTGGCAGAACAAGGACGGACAGTGGGGCACCAATCCGTACTCCATCACCACGCAGGTACAGGGCGAGCAGAAGATGAATCCCAAATATCGTCCCGAGGAATGGATCAATCAGGGCGGCGCACGCATGGAGGCTTATCAGAAGACCGGTCAGATCATACAACTCCGTACACGACTGATGCCGAGTGTGTTCGCCGGCAATCCAACAGCCGTCAGTCTGAACAAAGGAACCGTATTGCGAACCGTACAATGGGGAAGCGATGTGTTTGTGGCAGGCAACTTCTCGGCTACGGAGACCAAGAGTCTGACTATGCCTTCCGGCACATGGTACGATTATCTGGCCGGCGGCACCCAAGCGAGTGCATCCTATACACTCCAACCGAGCGAAGTGAAAGTGTTCACGGGAACGCAGGTAACTCTGCCGCAGGTACCGACCAGGTACAATTTCTCGCAAGGAATAGAGGAGATAGTCAGCGAACCGAATGTATCGCAGGCATTCAAAATCATCCGCAACGGACAGGTGCTGATTGTTCGCGGAGATAAGGTCTATACGATTACGGGAATGGAAATTCGATAAGTCAAACGCGTTCGGCGAGCAGCAGAGTAGGCTTGCCGTCAATACGCAAACCGATAACAAAAGCTGTGCCTCCATCGCGGAGGTGCAGTTTTTTCTTCAGTTGTTCCGGCGTCAGAGGATAGTTGCGCGTGAGTATATTGGCTTGCGTCATGTCGGACGGCAAGTCTTTGCGGTCTCTGATGACGGACTGTGTGTGCCAGATACGTCCGGGGAAGTCAGTCACCAATTGGTCGGAAAAATAGAGATGAGTGTTGGTGTCGGCTTTGTGCAGGCCAAATCGCTCTCCAACGAGTTTGTATGCGCCGGCCTTGAGAATGGCGGCGTTGGGTTCGTAGAGATAGATGGGTTTTTCCTGAGCATCCTTCGGACTGTAAGACCGCTCTGCTGAAATTTCTTCTTCGCGGGTGAAGACAAAGGCTTGTTCTCTTTGCGTCAGGTCAATGGCGGTAATGGTGGTCTTTGGACCTTCTGCGTTTTGTTTCCGACTAACCAGCAACACTTCCTTCACTTCGTTCTTGACTGCCACCACATGTACATCCCAGTGTAGTTGATTGTTGAGTGCTGAAAGTTGAGAGAGGGCAAGGGATATATCCAGCATAGGAGACAACTTGAGCATCAATTGTCCGTCGGTCGTCAGGTGTGCCAGCAGAGTGGGGAGGAGTTCCACCACATTGGGAGTGCAGTCTTCCAGGCGAAAGACCTTGCCGCCATGACTGTCTCTGCGGGCAGGGTCAAGAAAAATCAGGTCGTATTGGCCGGCTGTATTTAAGAAATCTTCTGCGGAAGAGTTGTGCACGGAGATTTCGGTATCGGGTGCTTGGTCGCTTGACAGATTAAAATTGTGTGCGGCAATACGGCACAATTCAGCATTCTGCTCAACGTAATCGGTATGTGCAAACGCCCGGCTCAGGAAATAGGTGTCCACTCCGTAACCTCCGGTCAAGTCCACCATAGAAAGACTGTCCTTCGCCTGTAGGATTTCTCGTTTATAGCTGGCGGTTGTTTCAGACGAACATTGTTCGCAGCTGAGGCGTACCGGATACCACCAATCGTCGATGGCGGCGAAGGTAGGCAGTTTGTCGGCCGTGCGTTCCCGGCCCTCCACTTGTTGGAGAAACCAGCGCCACTCTTCGTCAGAGAGGTGACGGTATTTATTGCGTTGTAGTGCTAAATCATTTACCATTTGTTTTCAGCTGCGCTCCGGGGTAATAGAAACTCAGTATTTCTTCGTACGAATGTCCTTCGGCCGCCATCTGCGCTGCGCCTATCTGGCACAGGCCTGCGCCGTGACCCCATCCGTGTCCGGTTAAAGTCCACTGACCGTCGGTGTGCGAGACATCAAACCAACTGCTGTACAGACATTTATGACTGAGCCATAGGCGTATTTTCAGTTCCTTGCCGATGATTTCGGTGTGCTCGGTTCCCACGATGCGCAAACTGTCTATACGGCCGCTGACGCCGCGATGCAGTGGTTCGAGTGATGTGATGTGTCCGAAATCGATGCCCGACTTCTCGCGCACTATATTGTCCAACTCATCATCGGTGTAGCGCACTTGCCAATCGTGGAAATCCTTGGTCTCTTGGTCATAGTCGTTGAGGACCAGACGTAGCGTACGTTCGCTGACGCGTCCGCAATAAGGGCACTCGACGGATTGGATGTAGGGCACATCTATATCTTCCCAACAGGTACGCCACACTTCCGATCGTCCTCCGCAACACTTATAGTAACGGCAATCGCATATCTCCTCCTTTGTACCTTGTACATTGTCGCTTTGTACATAAACGAGGACTTGGCCTGCCGTTTCTCGCACGGCCTGAACGGCGCGTTCATTCATTCGGCGCAGTCCTTCGTATCTTTGACAATGGTCGTCTCCGCAGACATGAAATCCCTCGTGATTGGGGTTCTGCATGGCGCGAATGGCCCAAGAGCGGCTGATGACTGCGTGCGCTTTGAGCAACTCCATGGGGCTGTTGGCGTTCATTTCGGACGAGATGACCGAGCACAGATAGTCCTCGAGGTCCAGAGTGTTGACGGCCGTTTGTGTGCCATCGGGATTATTGCGTATCTCGAGTGTGCCGGCAAACTCCTGGTCCTCCAATCTGTCCCAGTGGAAGCCTATGCCGATGCGCACGTTCTTGAGAATGAACGTGTTTTCGCGCTGCTCGAAGTCAATATGCGGCGCAGTCAATATGCCGACTCGAATATCCATGACTTATCTCACTTCTTGTCCTTGCAAAGTATACACCTTTTCTCCGCGGAGGATAAGCAGTTGGCCGTTACGCAAAATCTTTCGACTTTCCACCTTCGACTCTTGACTATCGACTCGGTTGATACCTGTCGGATTGTTCTCCACTATTCGTACAGCGCGGACAGAATAACCATAGTCTTTCCACGTAGCATAGGTACCAATATCGCCATCTGAGAAATCAAATACTATCGATTGCTTTTCACCGTTGTCGTCGGCGCTCCAGTAGTATCCTACCTGATTCGCATCCCACACGTCTGTTCCGTACCTGGTACCGGCGCAGGGAAGGAAGACTGCGCCCAGACTTTGCCATTCCAGCCATTGTGGTCCGCTTAGTACGGTGTAGCTCGTATTGGCCTCTTTGTTCAGCGGTCGCGCAGCTATGTCCCAATCGTCGGGAAGTAGCAGCAGGCCTTTGGTGTTATCTATCCGGGCATTCCCCATCAGATTGGAGGCATTCGGTCGGTCTTTGAATAGGGTCTCCCATTCCGATCGGGTCAATGAGCGCCATGTGCCTGTCAGCCCCATGCTATCGGCCGCCACCTTAGCCCAGTCGTAGTCGGTGCCCGCCAGGCAGGAAAGGTTACAATATTGCTCCGATTCTTCGGTAGTAGTGTATGGCTCCAGTCCGTTGTATCCGCTAGCGCCCCATCCAAAGAGGTCGATCCATCCGTCGTAATCGGCGGCTGCATGACTATTATCGTCGCCTCTCACGTCCTCCTGATAGCAGGAGAAGCGCCAAGTTCGTGTGCTAGGGCGATACTGGAGGTTACCATTGGCAAACTGTACCTGTACCTGTGGGTTGGCAAAATCATCAACTGTGAATCGTCCGCTGAGCGCTCGGTTGACCGGTTGGGCCTTGAAGAAGACATCCAGGTAAAAATAACTGTTGTTGGTGCCATAATCTTCTATCGGTTGGCCATTGATAGTAGAGTGAGCCGCCAGGCTATCATAGCATTCCCATACGTAGCCTTTCTTCGGCCACACAATAATCTCCATTTCATAGACTGAGTCGGTCACAAAGAACGGGTCGCATATGTAGTCGAGAGTGGAGGTGTAGTAGGAGTAGCACTCAATCTCGTAGTGAGCGCTATCGGGCACATATACCTGTCCCAGGCGATTGTACAGAGGGTGCTCGGGATTGATAAAATAAGTATCCCAGTCGTTGCAATCTGGCACGGCTTCGCCACCCCCAGGAAAGGCAACCAATAGTTCTACGCTGTGTATGATCGTATCTTCTTCCTCGGCCCTGATTTGCAGGGCTGCCATCATGTTAACGGCCAAGAGTATCGTGGCACAAAGAATTAAAATTCTACGCATAGTATCTGTTGTTTTTAGTATTTTAGCCGTGCAATTAGTTCCCATGTGCGGAGGCGGTCCTTGTACCAGTTGTTGCGGTTCATGGCCACCACATCGCAGTTAGCGTCGGAATTGTCTTCCCAACGACGACAGTTGTAAACGACATCGTAGATACGTCCAATCGGCCAATCGCGACTGATACGGAGTCCGACGGCATAATCCTCACCGTACTTGGTAGTAGGATAATTGATGGTGCGGAGTAGCGGAACATAGAATCCACGCGGAGCA
>JAEEHO010000277.1 GCA_016280845.1 Paludibacteraceae bacterium
CGTTTAAACCTGTCTGGCGCGGCAAATCCGCCGCGGGCTACCACCGGATTTATATAAATGCGGTGGCAGCGCCCCGCCCTTCTTCACCGGCGGCTTCATCCCCGCCTTTGCGCGCTGCTGCTTCTGCATCGCCGCCAACCTTCTTGTCTTCACAAGTCCCATACGGTTTCCTTTCCGCCGCATAGTATACCACATCCGAATTGCCGCCGGCGTCACATATTGCAATATGTGACGTACCGCGTAAAGAAGGGCGGGGGTTCGGGCGGGTGGAGACGCTTAAAGTATTTGGCCAGGCTGGTGGCTGTGTCTCAAAGCAGATTCTCGGTCCTCACCCAAATAGACAGTCCTCGGGAAACCTTATTGGGCAATAATCTTGGATCTCAAAGTAATCCACAGGCCTTGGGTAGCGCTCGGGCTTCCGAATACGCCATTCTGCAAGGCTCCCTGGATCTTGCGTTACAACTATTGGAAAACAGTGCCTCTGATTATACATCTCAATCACAGATTCACTTGGATGCTTGTGCCGATTCCCAAGCCCAGCTGAAATCACGTGGCATGTGGCGGGGTCGGGGAAAGTTTTGTTAACGAGAAACTTTTCGTTAAAGTTACCCTTTGACCCATGATGCGGAATCTGGATACAACCTACCGTCTGCCATTCTTCTTGTGTCAATCCATCTTTTAGAGCATCCCAATAGGTATTTGCATCACAATCACCAGTATATAGGCACCCCACCTTGCCTACGGGATGACAACACATATTGCCATGTAACGCCTTGGCGAAACAACACATCGGTCGACGAACTACCGCCAAGCCAGACCTATTGTCACATCCTGAATACAACACCAAAGAGTTTACATTAAACTCGCCAGTTCCGGTCTTCTTGCCATATCTTTTAGCATATGCTTTATCATATATATCACGTATCTTTGTGGGAAGATCGTTAGGCCCCTGTCCCCTATTTATTTTTTTAATCAATTTCCCAAGCAGTTCTGCCAAGTTGTCATCTGTGACCTGTTCCTTCAAATAGACAGGTATCAATCCTTTTAGTTTATTTATCACTTCCTGTACCATTTGGTCATCTCTACTAGTTATACAGAATGCCTTGAAATGCCAGTTGTCGAACGGCGAGGGCGCCAAATACTTATACTTACAAAATTGCCGAACCGGTACGTTTATGGGGGTGTTATTATTCACATAGTGCACCCCTGTCTGCGTAAAGTACTCATGGCGATCATCACTGACGGATTTATCTTCTATTTTCAGCAAATCTTCAAATTGCTTCTTCAGAGTTTCAGTAGGATTCTCGGCTTCATTGTCAAGATTGTCAAGGACACTGTCAGCGAAATCTTTATCATTTATTCCGGCGTTGTCAGACGACGTGAGTTTATGTGTTATATAGTCCAGTTGCATCAACCGCAAGTCTACTGGCTCCATATGTGGGAGATAGATACGCTGTATCTTACACCTATCGGCAAGATGTTTCAACCCATTGAAATGATCCTCATGCAGGTGAGAAATGAAAACTGCGTCAACAATGTCATCTTCGCTGAACACTCTGTCAAGTTCTCTATCTAACACGCGCATGCCAGAGTGCGTGCCGCAATCATAGACTATGTTTATTGAGGATCCTAGTTCCCAGAATCGTTCGCAATAAAAAGCTCCCTGCCCGACCGGCAGAAACATTCGATTCATTGACTCGATTTTCATTCAACTTCCTTTCTGTAATTGCAATAGCACTTTTGCTTGTTGTTCTTTGCTAGTCAACGAAGGACTTGACCAACACATTGACGTCAATCAAATCTTACCATCAGGTGATGACTCACCATCAGAGCAGCATGGGCCCAAATGCCAGACATTGTTTTTCGTTCCACGACCATCGCTCTCCCCTGGTCTCGACGGGAGCGAGCGAAGGACGTCCTTCCGCACAGATGTCCTCATCCCCGCCTTTGCCCGCTGCTGCTTCTGCATTGCCGCCAGTCTTCTAGTCTTCACAAGTCCCATAGCTCAATACTTTTCTAAACTACATATTCAAAGATACTATATTAATGAAATCCCCTCTTCCTGAAATGCGAATCATATGTCTTATCCCAATCTTGGTTTTCTTTCTTGAGGGGTATCATAATGCCGTTTTTCTCAATATAAAGCCAGTTAGTCTTAGAATCACGGTAGAGATTCCCCTTCCCTGTATAGACAAAAGACGCTACTCCTTGTTTCACCTGTGCCGCACCTTGATCCTTATTAACCGAAGAAGAATCTACCCCTGATTTAAAAACATTAACATCAACCGCTAAAGCATCTGACAACATCCAAATATCTTTACCATCGGGTACATTGTGCACAGTTTTCTCAAGCCAGACAAAGTCAAATATCCTCAATCGCCAACCCTGCCATGCTGCACCACCCTGGATCTTCTTGTATCTTGCCTTGGCTACTATCGCTCCTCCATATCTCTGCAGCTGCTCATAACTAGGGAGATCCTTCCCAATATCATTTCTTCTCCACAACCAATCATACTCGTTTCTAACATAGTCAATATCTCCATCATAATTCTCCTTGGTATATTCAGCCTGACAATGTATTGCCAACCACCCTTGCGTGTCTGATGGCACTGCAATGTCAACTCCTTCCATAATCTTACAATCAGTAATCTTGCCATTTATCCATAGCCACGCCTGGACCCACCCAAGTGTAATCGCATATCTAGCGGGACCCGGCATCAGCATATGGGCTCCACCCTGGCGTAATTCTTCTATCCGCCTTTTATCAATCTCCTCAAATTTCTTTTTATAAGCTTTCCGACAACCCCACAACTGAATAAGAAGCGAACACTCACGCCCTTCCTTGAAACTCTCAACTAATCTTTTCTTAGGCACTATTACGAACAGTCTTTCGTTATTAATCTCTCTAGGCAAGAGGCATAGCAACTGGTCGTCAAATTGTTGCATATTGAAACCTCCTTTGAAATCGAAGAAAACGAACTTGTCCACAGTTGTCCAGAAATCATAACGCGGCAAATCATCCACTCTGGCTACGACATACTTCAGTCCTTCGGGAGACTCAAACGACTGAGTGTACTTCATCAAATCCTCACCCATGCGTCTATCTCTTTCAAGCCGAATTCCTGAAACGACCCATACCATCTCTCCGTAAAATTCTTGCCTTTCAAGAATATCATTAGTCGAAAGGTGTGAATACTGAAACTCAATCGTCCAGCCATTCGACGTCTTGATATCCGCTATATGTCTTTTCTCTATACCATTTACCTGTTTACTAACTGGCACCTCTTGCCAAGATTTCTCAAAACAGTCCTGCCACACTCTATGCCATTCGCCTTTAGGCTCATACCATTCATCGCAACTGCGACCAGCCACATGAGCCCAATGCCAATTCCGAATAGTCCCCTTGCGGGAGACAAGCTCGTTACGACAAAGTGGACATATGCCATGCGCCCCCTGTGCTACATCCACAATATCGGTTCGTATGCCATCTATAATGGCATACCTCCACTTACATTGTCCAAGACTATCAAACATACCTTAGATTAAGATGTCTTTAATCCCTACAAACCTATCGCTAAGCTTGTGCAGGGCAAGGGTGCGCGGACTAACACTTCGCTTTATGCCACAAATAGGCGGCTGCATCTTCTCAACCTTCGCGCGCTGCCTGACCACCGTAGCTTTGGTGTAGGTGGTCTGCTTTTGCAGCGCGGCAAGTCTTCTCGTCTTCACAAGTCCCATATAATCATCCCATGCGGTTGCTGCCGCATCAATTAAGTTGCATCAATAAGCTTTGACCCGAATGCCGCTAACTTAAGGTGATTTCGGGCGTTTTCCGAGGCCTAGCGTCGCCTTTGTCGGACGCTTCGAGCGACGGGTGTCCGGCGTTGTCCGGAAGATGACAAGCCGGGACAGCTCCTCGAGTCTGGACAG
>JAEEHO010000278.1 GCA_016280845.1 Paludibacteraceae bacterium
ATTCGTGCTGCTGGCGGTCAACGGTATATCCCAACTCGGTGCAGCCCTTCTGCTCTTCAAGAAACATCGTTGCGCGCAACCGGCTGTCCTTGCCTGCGGCATCATTCTGATGCTATGGATTAGCCTTGAATGGTGGATTTTTGGCTTCTACGCTATCTGTAATGCCTATTTCTCCTTCGGTCTAATTGAAGCTACCCTTGCGACTATTGCTTTGGCTAAAAAGAAATAAAACACGATTGACGTTCTTATCTCGCTTTGCTCGAACGATTATTTTCGGCAAGCGAAAATCTTGTAAATTGTAAATAAAAAAAAGCGTCCTCTCGGGCGCTTTTCTTTGTTATTCTAATGTGTGAGCGGAGCTGCCGTCGAAGCAGTGGGTGCAGACATGATTGCGCGGCAAGCCGATGGCACGGATGAGCGTCTCCAGTTTGGTAAAACGCAGGGACTGCAGACCGAACTTCTTCGCCAACACGTCCACCATTCGTTGATACTCAGGCGAATCGGTGACCGCATAAGCGCGTACACGCTCTTCGTTCAAAGCAGCCTCTTCGCCCTCCAACTCGGCAATCACACGGCGGGTAATCAGTTCCATCACGGATTTGGACTCCGAGAAATTGATGAACGGACAGCCGTACAACAACGGCGGACAAGCCACGCGCATATGTATCTCTTTGGCACCGCCCTCCAGCAGACAATGGGTATTGTCGCGCAACTGAGTACCACGCACAATAGAGTCATCGCACAGCAGTACACGGCGGTCACGGAGAATGGAATTGTTCTGAATCAGTTTCATCTTAGCCACCAGATCGCGCATGCTCTGATTAGCAGGCATGAACGAGCGCGGCCATGTAGGCGTGTACTTGGAGATAGCGCGGCGGTACGGCACATTGTGTCCCTCGGCATAGCCGATAGCCATACCGATACCCGAATCGGGCACACCGCAGCAGCAGTCAACCTGCGTCTCGTCTTCCTTACCCATCGCATAGCCGATATAGTTGCGCACATCCTCGGTATTGCGTCCCTCGTAGGTAGAGGTCGGAAAACCGTAATAGACCCAGAGGAACGAGCATATCTGCATGTGGTCGGGCAGCGGTTCGGCCAGTTGCTCCACTCTATCGGCATGCAGGCGCACAATCTCGCCCGGACCCAGATCGCGCTCAGCGGTGTAACCCAGGTTGTAGAACGAGGTGGTTTCGCTGGCTGCGCAATAAGCGTCGTCCTTGTGACCGATAACGACCGGCGTACGGCCCCATAGGTCACGTGCGCAGACGATGCCGTCCTCGGTGAGCAGCAGCATGGAGAGAGAGCCTTTGATCTTCTCCTGCGCATAGCGGATACCTTCGGCCAGCGAGCCCTTCTGGATAATCATCAGTCCGACCAACTCGGTAGGATTGACCTTGCCGGAGGAGAACTCAGACAAGTGCATGTTGTGCTCGAGCGCTTCGTTGGCCAACGCCTCCAGGTTGGCTATCTTGCCCACCGTAGTAAGCGCGAAACGTCCCAGATGGGAATTGAACAGCAGAGGTTGGGCATCCGTATCGGAGATGATTCCGATACCGGAATTGCCAAGGAATTTCGGTAACTCGTCCTCCATCTTGCTGCGGAACGACGCCTGCGAGATAGAGTGAATAACGCGACGGAAATTGCCCGTCGACTCATCAAATGTGGCTATACCACCACGGCGTGTACCCAGATGTGAATGGTAGTCGGTACCATAAAACACATCTGTGATACAAGGCTTTGTACTAATTGCACCAAAAAAGCCGGCCATAAAATAAACAGACTAATAATTGTGTATATTGCTTGCTATAAAATGCTCGTTGAGCGAGGCTTACTTGCTGAGGTAAGCGCATATATTGTGCTCGATACGCGAAGCCAGGTCGGCGGTCTCCTGCTTCGCGAACTTATCGCCGGTGATACCTTCGAACAGTTCGACATAACGGTCGGTGATCGACTGCACGATCGCCGGAGTCATCTCCGGTACCTGCTGTCCTGCCTTGCCTTGGAAACCGTTGTCCATGAGCCACTCGCGCACGAACTCCTTGGAGAGTTGGCGTTGCGGCTCGCCCGCTGCAAAACGCTCGGCATAGCCCTCGGCATAGAAATAACGGCTGGAGTCAGGTGTATGCACCTCGTCCATCAGCATCACTTGGCCTTTGTACTGACCGAACTCATACTTGGTGTCCACCAAGATCAGACCGTGCTGGTTAGCAATCTCCTGACCGCGGTTGAAGAGAGCCAGTGCATACTGCTCCATCTGCTTGTACTCGTTCTCGGGAACCAAACCGCGAGAGAGAATCTCCTCACGCGATATATCCTCGTCGTGGGTACCGATTTCGGCCTTGGTGGTCGGAGTGATGATAGGCGTCGGGAACTTCTCGTTCTCACGCATTCCTTCCGGCAGTTTGACACCGCAGATCTCACGCACGCCGGACTTATAGGCACGCCATGCGGAACCGCACAAATAACCACGAACAATCATCTCAACCGGATAACCCTGGCAACGATAACCAATCGACACCATCGGATCGGGAGTGGCCATCAGCCAGTTAGGCACGATGTCGCGCGTAGCATTCAGAAACTTAGCGGCAATCTGATTGAGGATCTGGCCTTTGTAAGGAATACCCTCAGGCAGGATGACGTCAAAAGCGGAAATACGATCGGTAGCTACCATGCAGAGCAAATCCTCACCGATGAAATAGACATCGCGCACCTTGCCATGATAGACACTCGTCTGACCGGGAAAAGAAAAGTTGGTTTTTGTTAAAGCGTTCATGTTATGTTAATATACAATTAATAATTAACAATTAACAATTATCAAAGTGTTCTGGCGGCTTAGGTACAACGTTTTAAGTCCGTACGGATTCTATCAGTTTGTACAAAACTCCGTAAACCCTTTGTAAATTGTAAATTGTGAATTGTAAATTTTGTTATTTATATTC
>JAEEHO010000279.1 GCA_016280845.1 Paludibacteraceae bacterium
GACGCTTCTTGGCGTTCTGGGTCTCACGACTGCCCGAAATAGGATTGATAATAAATGCAATATTCTTCATTATTGTATCTTTTGTCCTAAGATGGTGTACTTGTTGTTTCCGCGGATGATGATAACTTGGCCGTTTTCAATCACTTTCTTCCATTTGCCTTTGGCTCCTTCGCCGTTGCTGATACCCGTTGTCACCTTGGCAACAAAGTTTGCCGATACGGTTACTGCCATATTCGGCATCGTGAATTGGTTGTTTTCGATAGCAACAGAATTGTTTCCTGCAGTCTTGACACTTAGGGTGTCGAGTGTGTATCCCTCGTTAGGCGTAGCGGTGATGGTAATCTTGTCGTTCGCATAAGCATAGTTGGCCGGCGATGTGCTCAATCTACCGTTCCCGCATGCATTCAATGTGATGGCATAAGCGGGTGAAATGCAGAGAGTGGAGTAGGTGTAGCCGTTAATTGAGGCGTCATATGCTTTAAACACGGCGTAATAACCGGTTGGCGCAGTTACCGTATCACCCTCTGAGACCAAAGTCGGAGCGGTTGTGGCGTTGTACAAGCCTGTGGCGCACCAACCGACAAAGGTGTTGTTTGGGCATACATTAGCCGCACCTGGCAGTACCAGGCGGTTGTTTACCGACAATGTAGTACTCCATTTGCCTTCTCTGGCATACCATTTGACGTATGGAAAAGCATTAGCCTCGATATTAATATCGCCCGTTACATTTGGTATGGTGAGTGTGCCGCCACCTTTCAGCGAATACCAGAAGTCTGTGTCGTAGGTCAGTACTTGTCCGTTCATCGTTATCTTCCAACAAGCACTATGGTCCAGATCGTATTGGTCCGCTGCACTGATATCCAATCTCAACGTTTCACCGATTTTTGCAGTTCCGTCTGCCGGCTTAGAGCAGTGGGTGGCCGTAATATGATAAGTCGGATCAATGTTCTTCTGTCTCCAATACGCGCCAATGGTGATATCGCAAGGCGGCATGATGAATTGATTGTTCTCATCAATCGTAACGGAGTGACCCGGGGCTGTGATGCTCAGCAATTCCAGTTCGTAGTCGTTATTGGTCGGTGTTACGGTGATAGTGACGGTTTCGCCGGCTCTTGCCCGGTAGGACGGTGAGGTGCTTAGTGTTCCGTAATTGCCCGGAGACAACGAGATACCATAGGTAATTTGAGAGGCTTCAGCACAAATAACCACATCGCCTGTTACCTCGTTGATAACAAAAGAGCCTGTGGCCTCATTGTATGTGAAGTCGCTACCGTAAGTCAATGTTGTTCCTCCCATCTTTGCACTCCAACATGTAGAATATGCCAAAGAATAATTAGCAGCCGGCAGAATGGTCAATTCCAGTTTGCCGTTGAACGCAACCAGACCATTCATGTCGTTTGTAGCGCAGTTGCCTGTATTGTAGAATTCGTATTTGTAACTCTGCTTGGTACACACGACATTTATGGTCAGATCATACGCATCTGCACCGGTGATAGAAGTCCCCTTGATTGTAAATTGCGTGCGGTTTGCATTGAGCGTATAGTCGGTATTCTCCTGCAGTGTGGTATTGCCGAGTTTGATAACCAAACTGCTTAGTTTATAAGAGTTGTCGGTGGGCACGATGGTAGCGCTGAGGCTATTGCCGTTGGTGACAGATGTCTGTCGTGGAGTCAACCGGCAGTTGGTAGTATTGATAATCACTTTGTGTCCGTTGATGCCGCCGTTGTACTTGAACGTGATGACTTTGTTATTCTCTTCTATCTGTGTCAAGTTGTGTTCGGCTATCGGAGTGAAAATTTTTACATTGGCTGTGCCGGGGAATGCGTCCGAACCGGATCTGCCAAAGTTGCTTGTTTTGCCGTCGGCAGGAACAACGGTATAACGCAAGATGCCGGATTCGTTGTTAACCTTATTTCCGCTCCATGCAGTTCCATCGTAGGCCACTTTCCATACCACCATTCCGTGACCGGGCAGGTAGGTGTCATATCCTTGTTGTTGGCGATTCTCCAGATAATAAACTGTATCGGTGCAGGTAACTGCGGCCAACTGATCGTTCGCTGTGATCTGGCGCGCATACTCGCTGCCTACCGGCATAGACACATTCTCGGCTTCATTCAGGATGGTAGGAGTGCGCCAACCCATAAAGTATCTGTCGAAGATGCTGTATAACGGAGGATACTTACCCTGACCGTTATACGAACCTTGGTCCATTAAACTCCAATTGTTAGGCGTAAGTGTCTTGTTGTCGGCAGATCCATCGGAGGTAATATAATAGTCCGGCATACCGATGACGTGGCTGAATTCGTGGCAGAAAGTACCGATACCGGCGCACTGAGTGCCACTATTACTTCTCAACTCTGCGCTGCAGGCATAACGTTTGATGGTCTTGCCGTTGTAGGTACGCACGCCCGATACATTTTGAGCGTACACATTCCATTGGTGAGGCCATATAGCGTCTGCCGAGGCATGAGATGCCTCGCTATATCCGGCGTAGATAACATAGACGTTGTCCACATAGCCATCGCTGTTGCAGTCATATTGTGCGAAATTGCATCCATGCTCATAGGCCAATGCACAAGCATCTACCACCATTTGGTCGGCATGTTTGTCATTGTTGTTGTAGTCGGGATTGTTCTCTCCATAATAAGCCATTGGAAGTGGCAAAGTGTACGGACCGTATACATCGCAACTCGGCACATATGCGCCATCTGAGGATTGACGAAAATAGTCCTGTGCGGAATTGGTTTCACCGTTCATCAAATTGTTGTAGTAGACACTATCATGTCCCGGTTGTACAGCCAAATCGCTGAAATTGACGATGATAATCAACGTGCGTGGTATCTGCAAATCTCCGTATTTATAGAAGGCACGTCTTTGGTTGTCCAATCGTGGAGATTGAGCTCGACGGGCCAAGCGTTGCTCTAAGGTAGGAACATCTTCGGCAGTAACGACGAATCTGCCATCCGGCTCTTGCTCGGCTATCTTGCCGTCACGGGTTGCCCAGTAGTGATAGAACTCGTCACCACGCAGTTCCACCTCTACAGTAGATCCGTTTGTCAGAGTAACTGTTTGCCATCCGCATTCAGCGGGCACGGCAAACGCTGCGCAAGAAATAACAAGCGCCAATATACTGACTAATACTTTTTTAGCGATATTCTTCATAATAGAAACTTTTGCGGCTGCAAAAGTACAAAAAAAAAATGACATACGCAAGCGCGCACGTCATTTTTTTCGCTTATACCGGTTTTCTTATTGTATCTTTTGTCCTAATACGGTGTATTTCTCATCTCCGCGAATGATGACGACTCGTCCGTTTTCAATGGCCTTTCGCACGACTGAATCAGATGCACTAACTTCGTCAATGCCATCCGGAGTATCTTCTAGGGTAATATAGTTTTCCTCACTGTCTTGGGAATATATGTCCAGATAGGCCTTCAGCGTATAGTATGCGAAATCTTGATCGATGAATTTGACATCGATTGTGTAGGTGTATGTCTCTGTGTATTCTTTGCTTGGACTTTTGCATGTAATACTCAAATCTCCACTAACGGCTTTGATATAGTCATTGGATGAATCCGGGTCTAACCAACAATATAAGTTATTATAATTGTGTGCCAATTGATACGTACCGGCAATTTTATTGTCCGAACCGGTGTAAATATAGGCCTGAATCCATGGCTGGTATGACGGGTAGTCATAAACCTTGAGAAACCATTTTCCGTTTCCTTTATAAATAGCCCATGCTTTATTGATATTCAACTCAGTAGATTGAATCGTTTCGTCGAGAACGGTCACAACACATGTGTCGGCAAATCCTCCGTCATTGGAGGTGGCAATGACAGTGGTAGTGCCGGCAGACAAGCCGATAACCGAACCGGATTCATTCACATTAGCAATATCCGTATTGCTCGATGTCCATTCTACGGACTGATTGCTTGCCTCGCTTGGAGCAATGGAGGCAATCAGTTTGCTTTTCTCTTTGGTCTTGAGAGTCAAACTATGCGTGTTCAAAGAAAGACCGGTTGTGTGAGTCGGATTCTTCTCCGGTTCAATACCTATGATACATTCGATGGAGTTGGAGTAGCCTGCTCCTTCTTCGGAACCGCCTATGCCTTGTTCTCCATCAGGATCCAATGCCGACAGAGCAAAATAGCCGTTACATACTCCTCCCCATCCCCAGTTGATGTGGAAAAGTCCATTCTCATCTATACCATCGCAGACGAACTCATGCCCACTATCTTCATTAGCACCGCTTATCGAAACCGGGCGACCGGCACGCAGTTCGGACTCAAACATAGAGGCCAAACGATCGTAAGTCAAGTCAGGGGTGGTGCGTTGACTAAAATGTTGCAGGGTACTCTTATATCCAAAATATTTCTTCAGCGCATAAGCCAACTTGCTTGTGGAGGTACCGCTACCACTACTGCTGTAGCCCATATCGCAGGCCACTCCCAGATGGTAGTTCAACTGCGCTATGGCATTGATCTCATCATCGGTCTGAATTTGGTCATAATTAACAGGCATATTTGCCCAATCGTAAACGGCGGTGTCAAATGTAGCAGACAAGATAGTGTCGCGACTATCCAAACAGTCTTTGTCATCGTCTTTCTGTAGACAATTGTTCCAAGTATAGCTGTGCGAACCTTGTCCTTTGGTCGGCCACTGCCAATAGCGCATAATCTGTGCGCCGGCGGTAACTACACAACCGGTATAGGTGCGAACGGTATCTATCATATCGATAGGGCACATTTTGTTGTACGGCCAACCTTGGTTCCACTCGATTTCGCCGAGTAGCGGAGCAATAGGAGTGGTCTCTTTTTGCTCGCTTGGCGCTCTGCGAATGCCGTTGCCCATAGGCTTGGCTGAGGCTACACGCTCGGCTTGATGATTCAGCCAGAACTGTACGTTGGAAGGAATATGGTTGGAGTCAAATGCTCCTTTGTCAGAATAACCCAATATGGTGACAGCATTGTCGTCTGCGGACACCATGACAAAACCATTGTTGTTGGTTTGGTTGAAAATGTAGATGGATGCTTCGTCAGATTCCGGCTTGCGGACCAAGTGGACCAAAGACATATCTACAGCCTCACGCGGTGCGCGGAGCATGTGACTCTGCTGCGAATGACGGTTGGAGAACTGCGCTGCCAGACGGGCGGCTTCCTCTACGCTGCGTGTTGCAGCGCTCATTGCTACGGATATCGTAAATGCGATGACGCAAAAATAAAACCTCTTCATAACCTTACAATTTTACTGTTTTAAATATCTTTTACGTACTTATCGCCTGCAAAGGTAGTGCTTTTTGAACAAATGTACAAATATTTCTTCTTTTTGCAAACTTTAATCTCCAATCTGCAATCATTTTACTCTCTGTCCCCAGAGATTGTATTTCTCTGTGCCGCGGAGAATAATGATCTGTCCGTTCTCTATCATCTTGTGCGTTTGCTCCGTTGCCTTCACTTGTTCGCATCCCGTAGGTGTGCAATTGAGCGAAGTGCTGTAATAGATGAGGTCTGCCGATTGCTGCTTATACAAATAGATAGGGTCACCGGCTTGCTTGTATGCCGAGAAATTGCTTTCTTTACCGTAGTACTCCAGGTGTTGAGCAGTCAAAACGGTAGAGACAAAATCCCAACTACCCGCGTTGAGAGAGTAGGTAAAATAGATGTTATCTGCAGTGTCATCGGTCAATCCGAGGTCGTAGTATGTGCCCGATTGGTACAGATAGACATATTTGCCGATAGCCTGATTGTAGAAACTGAGACTGTCACCATTTACCGTAATCTGCCATATAATTGTACCATCCGTGCAAATGATGTCATTGCCGGTAGTCGATACTTGCTTCTGACCTATATAATAATCCTTCACTAAAGCATTCTTCATTGCATAAAGTTTGTTGGAGTAAGAGCCCACAACGAGGTATTCGCCGGTTGTCAAATCACTCGTGGAAGTGATGGGCGAGTAGGTGTCGTTGATGCCTCCTCCGGCTATGGTTTTGCTATAGACAGCATAGTAGTCTTGGTTGCCGTCAACGGTGAAGTCGTTAATCCAACTCTTGGCCTCCGTATTATCTGCATCCAACTCTTCGGTCCACCATCCTGCGAAACTATAGTCTGCGCAAGTAGGTGTCGGATCGGCGGGTAGGGTAGCCGTCTGAGCGTACTCCAACTCTTGAGAATCAATCAGTTCACCCTTGTCGTAGAAACGCACGGTGTACTTCTGTGTCTCGCAGTTCGTTGAATAGTCGCAATATCCTCCTGCTTCGCGGTAGTAAATCTTGATAGAGTTGGCATATGCTACATTCGTATTGTTGTTCATCACGGTGAAATAGCTGTAGTCTCCAGCGCTGAAGTCATAGTTGTGACCGTCCGGCGTGATGGATAGGTTGCTTGGTTTCTCCTCTGTACCGGCATAAACGGTCAGATTGGTTGTGCCTGCGATAACGACAGAGTCTATCTTGCCCAATTCGGTCTTGTTGGCGATGTACGAACCGTTCTTCTTCATTTGAATCTGAATAGGTTTGCCGGTGGTTTTCATCACGTTGGTGAAGTAGCAAGTGATGCCGCAACGAGTTTTTTCGGTATCGGTGCCATAACTGCCGGTTACGCTGTCCGGAGTCAAATAAATCATCTTTTGCTCTTTGCTTCTATTGCCCGTAGTAGCATAGATAGCATAATAGTTGGTGCCTACGCTTACGGAATCGCCGTCCTTTGCAAATGTCGGAGCTACATCGGCGCTCTCATAGTCGGCAATGGTACTCCAGCCCATGAATACTCGGTTGGCGCTGCATGCCTCCGGATTATGTACGGGTAGTGTTAATGTTCCAGCCGATTGGCTCGTAGCGAACGTTTCACTCTTGGCATACCATGTGATAGAGAAGATTTGTTTAGCTTCTGCGAGAATAGTGATGTCGCCGATGACTCTCTCGATACGCAACTCATTGGTGGCTGCATTATAAGAATAATCTTTGCCGTAAACCAATATCTCTCCGTCCATCTCTATCAGCCAGCAATCGGCCATGTCCAATGTATATCCCTCATCCGGCGTAATGGTCAGAATGAGCGGATTGTCGGAGGCTGCAAAGCCATCCTCGGGAACCGTACAATAGCTGCCGGACAATTCGTATATGTACTCAGCATCCAGTTCTCCTCCGTTGTATCGGAACGTAACAATGCCGTATTGTTCAGCGATTCTGCTCAATTCGCATCCGTCTATCGGAGTAATGTCGGTCACATTCATTGTGCCGGGGAAAGGTGTGTCATCCGAACTGATGTAGGATGAATTCTCGTTCGCCGGTAGCAAGGTATAGCGCAAATCGTAGTAGTTGTTCAGGTCGTTGTAATCCCAACGGGTGTCATCATACGTTACTTCCCATATCAGCATGCCGTGTCCCGGAATGTAGGTGTCATAACCTTGCTGCTGACGGTTCTCGATATAATAAACTGTATTTGGGTCGGTGCATTCTACGAGCGAAGTGTCGCCATTGATTTGGTATGCATCGCCGAATGTTGTAGTCAATTGAATGTTCTGACCTGCGCCGTCTTTGGCTAACAGTTTGGGTGTGGACCAACCCATGAAATACTTGTCGTACGCGCTATAAAGCGGAGGATAAAAGCCATTGCCGTTGTACGATCCTCCGTCCATCAGGGTGTAGTCGCCGGGCGTATAATTATCGTTGTTTGGTCTACTGTCATCGGTGTCATAATAATCCGGCAAACCGATAACGTGGCTGAACTCATGGCAGAAGGTACCTATACCGTCAAATTCGGCGGTTGTACTATAAAACGTTTTGCGTAGTTCTGCGCTGCAAGCGTAGTGGTTTAGCGTTTTGCCGTTGTAGGTAATTGTTCCGCTAACGTAGTTGGTGTCCAACTTCAATTCCCAACTATGCGGCCAAATCGTGTTTTTTGTGCCTCCGGCAGCTTCGCCCAAACCGGCATACAATATATAGATATTGTCCACTATGTCGTCATTGTTGGCATCATAGTTGCTGAAATCGCAGCCTTCGGCATATGCCATTGCACATGCATCAATTACCATTTGGCCCGGTAAACTATCATCACTACCACTATCGTTTCCTCCATAATATGCAGTGTTGTGGGGCAGAGTATAAGGACCATACAGATCAACATGAGGTGTATATTGCCCATTGGAAGATTGGGTGAAATAGTCTCTCACAGACGGATAACTTCCATTCATGATTGTGTCGAAAAAGGCGGCGTTATGCTCTGCCAATAGGGATTGGTCAGAAAAATTGACCAATATGACAAGCACTCGGCTTGGCTGCTCATCTCCGTAGTTTCTGCGAGCAACCGATCCTTTGCGGCGACTCTGACCTGCTGCACGTCTTGCGGCAGCTTTCTTAGCAGTCGGCTGGTCCTCGTTGGTTACTACAAAACGACCATCTGCCTGCTCTACGGCAATTTTGCCGTCGCGGGTAGTCCAATAGTGATAAAACTCGTCGCCCATCAATTGCAACTCTACCTGAGTACCATCACTCAGGGTTCTGGTTTGCCATCCGCGCTTAGCCGGTACAGCCAATACTGCCACGGAGGCCATCATAACTATGATGCAGGAAAAGAACTTTTTCATGCTATTTATAGATAAAATGTGTTGTTTTTTATAAATGTGATTTAGTTTATTCGGTTTGGTAAGAAACCCGCGACAAAGGTATAACTTTTTTTTGATATATGCAAGAGAAAGAACCAAAAAACATTTTGTGACCGGGACTTTTTCGAGACAATTTCGAGACAGATACGAATCAATCCTAGACAATACTCGAGATAGATACGGGACAGATAAGAGACAGAAGCGAAGGAAAATCTGTTTTTTCGTTTTTTACACTACACCCATAGAAAAGGAGCATGTCGGTTTGACACGCTCCTTTTGATTGGTTCTAAATCGAATATAAGATAATCTATTATTCGTTGATGCTTGCGTTACCATTTGCATCGCTTTCTGCCGTTACGGTGTACTTGAGAATGCTGAATGTTGCAGAAACAGTTACATTGCTATTCGGCATAACGAATTGGTTGTTGGTAACAGGTACAATTTGACCGTTTGCGTCCTTTACGCTCAGCGAATTCAAGGTATAGCAACCATCTGTCGGTGTAGCGGTGATGGTGATAGTTGTTCCTGCTATGGCAGAAGTAACACCGGCTGTCGTGACAGTACCGTTTGCGCCAAGTGTGGTGATAGTATGAGGAATTCCTGATACTTGGCAAGCAGTAGTGGTGTAGTTCTCATATTCCGGAATACCGCCACCTTTGTAAATCTTAACAGACTTGATATATTCTGCCTTTTTCTCAGTAGAGAATTTTACAAGATTGGTTGTTACCGGTGTAGTAGGAATATATTCTACATCTTCACCTTCGCTAATTGGGTTCGAATCGTAAACATCGCCCAAAGTCACATACAATACACCAAGGTCGTTAGATCTGGTCTTGGAGAATGTAGTAACCACTTTGGTGATGGTTTCTGTATTGCTCAAATCTAATTGTATCCAGCCCTCATAACTATATCCATATTCATCTTGCGAACTACTTCCTATGCGGACTCCGTGTTCTCCTGCACGCAATGAATAACCGTGAATATCAGAGATATTGTATTTCGAATCTATCAGATCCTCTTTATTCTTGCCGCCTAAGTAATTGTCGTCATACCAATAGGTGCTAGTATTTTGTCCTGAATCCTCTGAACCTGCTACGTCAGCGAAGACAATCGATGCTACTTCAGCGAGAGGTTCTGCGTCATTGGTTTGGTCTCCATAAACTGCATAGTAGGTTGCATTTGCCTTTGCTGCGATGCCATTTCTAACGAGTACCGGAGCAACGTCGAAACTATTGTAGTACGGATCTTCTGTCCAGCCGACGAACGATCTTCCCGGACAACTGTTTGGATTCTCTGCGGGGAGAACCAATTTGCCGCCAACGATATGCGTAGAAGCAACGGTATCACCCATGGAAACGAAGAATACGGAATCCACAGGACCATCTCCAGCCGCGTCTGTCAGTGTGTATTTTGTACCATCGCTCTTCTTCAAGTTAGAAACAGAAGCAACGTATTCGAAACGGTATTCTTTACCATCATCACCGGTAAATTCACCTCTAAATCTGTATTTGCCACTCTCTACACATGTGATGTTCATCCAACCGTCTGTAGAGGTCGTTTTAGGGTGTCCTTCCATGTTATACTGTGCCTCAGTAATCCATCCGTCTATATAATTGGTGCCATCTAATTGGTAGGTGCCGGCAATCTTCCAATTGGTGTAGTCACCACGGAACTTCAGATACATATATGGATAGTAACCGCCTTCTTTACCTTCTAGACCAATTGTCATGAGTTTTTTGCTTCCACTATAACTATGTTCAAACACACCGGTGAATGGTAGATCGATTCGGTAGTTATTGCCACTTACGACAACTTTACATGTATGGCATTCTCCTCCGGCACCATCAGCTGGAACTCCGGCGATAGTAACACAACCGGCAGAGATACCGGTGACTACACCATTAGCGTCAACGGTTGCTACACTCGGATTGCTGGAAACCCATTCTACAGCCTGACTGCGGTGTCCGTACGGAGCTACGGTATAGGTTAATGGTTTGGATTCATTAATGTCCAAATTGATGCTATTTTCAATCAGAACGAAGTATTCTCTGTTAACCGGTGTATTGTCTTGAACGTCTGTTGCAGTGCCGCTGCATGCAGTACTGAAGTTGCTATAGGTTCCTTCGTCTGTCAATACAGTTATTCCGCTTATATAGGCATGTTTGTGCTTGTTGCTGATAGCAACCTTGATAGTATTGCTTACTACCGATTGGCGAGCCGTGAATTCCAAATTAGCCGCCGGAGCCTGTACTACGCCAATGAGGTTGCCTTCTGCGATAACACGGATAACACAATCGTCCTCTCCGTATTGTCCAGCGTCAACAATGACTTTCTTGATAGCAACCGGTTTGTCCAAAGTCAGGGTGAGCCAACCGGTAGCATCATTGGAGCCGATGATTACACCATTCTTACCTAAGAAGGTGTTGGTTCCCTCGATTTGATTGATGCCTACCTTATCGTAAATCATCATCGAATCTAACAATTGGGAGATGCTCAAGTCTGCAGCATCATTAGTGTAATGATTGAACTTAACGGAAGCTGCTTCGTACATTGCGGCAGATGAATGCTCAGCATAAACGGCGTAGTACGTAGCATTGCTATTTACTACATCGCTTGTTTTAACCATTGATGGTCTAATGTTGGTTGCATCTACCTCTGTTGCACTCCAGCCCATAAATACTCGGCCGTTGTTGCACGAAGCAGGTTGACCGCTTGGAACAACAATCTTGTTACCAAGTGTCATGTTGCGGGCAAATTCTTGTCCTTGAGCCATCCATGTTACTTGAACCGGAGTCTCAACTGCATCGGTCAATGTGTGCGTTGTTTCTCCTTCGGATAAACTACTCAGAGAGAAGACTACGTTGAACTTGTAGTAGTTGTCATCCTTGGCGAGGAATACTCCTTGGAATCGGTATTTCCCGCTTGCTGTACAACTGATGCTGACCCATCCGGATTTGGAAGAGGTGGTATGATCCGGGTCATCTATGGATGTCCATCCATCTATCTTATTGGTACCACCTAATTCGTAATATCCGGCAATCTTCCAACTGATTGTATCGATGGGGCCGAGATCAAAATACATGTAGGGGTATGAATTGTTACCTTCCAATCGGAATTTAGCTCGATTGCTGCCGGCTTTGTGTTCATGTTGGGGCATGATGGTGAATGCCAGATTGATTGTGTCGTTTACAACCGGAGCTCCGTCATCGATAACCGTAACGTTGCAAGTAGCTGTATAGCCACCATCAGCACTCTTGACTGTGATGACGGTAGAACCTTCAGAAAGAGCAGTTACTTTACCCTCATAACTGACAGTAGCAACACTTTCGTTGCTGGAAGTCCAATACATACCATGGCTGGATGCATCGCTTGGAGTGATAGTGGCAGTGAGAGTGGTTATCTGAGTCGGTCTGAGGGTAAGACTGGTTTTTTCCAAGGAGATGCCGGTAACAAGTGTCGGATTGCGGTCCGGCTCCAAGCCATACCAGAAACCGATGCCGGCAGCAAATCCGCCTGCAGCCTCGTTACCACCGATGCCTTGAACATCCGGGTCGAGCGTTGTGAGAACGAAATAACCATCGCTCTGACCACCCCAACCCCAGTTGATGTGGTACAGCATTTCACCATCGAAGTCTTTCATACCGTCGCAAACAAATGCGTGACCACTTCCAGATCCGCTGCGTGGAGCTCCACCCATCATAACAGGGCGACCGGCGTGCAGGTCAAGCGAGAAATATTTGGCAATGGTGTCAAAGTCACAATCATCACCTTGTGAGAAATGTCTGATAGCCTTGTAACGGAAGAAATTGATCATTCCTAAGCCTGCAGTATGGCCTCCTGAACCACTACCGCCTACTGCGTAACCTCCGTAATCCATTCGGCAGATGACGCCTACGTGATAGTTCAGCAGAGCAACTGCCTCAGCTTGGGTTGTGTTGTATTTGTCTTTCTTGTATTGAGCCAATATGTTGTCCCAATCGTAGGTGGTAGCACCGAAATTGGCATACAAGACGGTGTCGAAACCTGCAATAGGGTGGTTAACGGTCTCGTCGTAATCGAATTTGTTGTTCCATACATAGCTGTACTCACCGATACCTTGATTCGGCCATTTCCAGAAACGCATGACCATAGCAGCAGCGGTAGCCACACATCCGGTAGCACTATGTTCGCCGCTGTAACGGTCAATAGGACACATGTCATTCCATGGACTGTTCTGGTTCCACTTAATAGTGTCAATCTCCAACAGCGGCTCTACGTCGGTTTCTTGTTCAGGCGCTTTCTTGGCACGACGAGGAGCACTCGCTTTGCGTTGTGCCTTCTCTTTGTCGGTCAACGGACGCGCGTTAGCGATAGTCTGCGCGTAGTAGTCCATAAAGTACGCTACGTTCTCTTTGGTACCATCGAACGTGCCTTGGTCGGAATAACCGAGAATAGTAGTGGACTGATCGTCTGCAGAAACGATAACCCAACCGCCTTCCGGCTTGTTGAATAC
>JAEEHO010000280.1 GCA_016280845.1 Paludibacteraceae bacterium
CAGAACTAAACGAGGGTCATCCCCTAGGGGATGATAGCAGGGAGATATTATGCCCAACACCAATCACATGCAAGGAGAATCAATGTATTTTGAAGAACTAAACGTTCCCCAAAACCATATTTACCTTTTCAAACCACACTCCGGAAAATAATTCGGAAATCGCGACCTCGTAGGACGCCGCTTTTTGGTATAATACGCGGCAGTTATCACGCCGTGCAAGGAATAAACATAAAGGAGTGTTGATTATGAGAAGCGTAGTTTGTATTGCCGCTATGGCATTTGGAAGCCTGATTCTCACCGCGAGTGGTGATGAGGTTAGAGCACTTCCAGAAGAGGAAAGAAATGCTGTGAAGCTGTTTTTTGATGAGTTTAAAGAGGCGTTTAACACTAGGAATACCGAGCAGGTTCAGATACTGTCTGGCACATCGGCAAAACGATGGTTGCGATGGATGAACGGAAAGGAGAAGATAGGTGAGATTAACATCGTTGATTGCGTTGTGGATGTTTCGACAAATGTCACGGCAAAGGTTAGTGTCAATGGCGGAGACAAGGGGCATTATGCGTTTGATGCCGTATTCACGATGAAGAAAACAAGGGGATTGTATTCAATTGAGGCGATGGCATTGCCAGAGGCTGATAGATTGAATGAAGAGTTTGACAAGGCTGTAGATGTCGGCAAACGGTTGATTGCTGCGATAAACGGCAAAGACATGGCTGCTGTCAAGGCGACGACGTCGTTTAGCGGTTGTGCAGATTTTGATGCGGAGTTATCTTCTCGCGGATTGTCATGGATTAAAGATTCCATTGATAGTGGAGTCGAGATTCGAGAGAAAGGCATGAAAGTGATGCGAGAGGGCATGAATACACTTGTTGGTTGTGTTGAGATTCCTTGCGCGTCAGGATGTTCGAATGTCTTGATGAAAGTGGTTTTCAAAGATATGAAGATAGATTGCGCCGCCCCGCGCGAAGAAACCGAGGCAGAAAGGCTGTTGAAGTTTGAGGAATTGAAACGCATAGCCCGGAGAGGATGGGAGAACGAAAGACGGAAGGCTGATGATGAGCGCAAACGTACTTTGCAACGGCAGAGCCCATCAAAGTGATGTGTTGAGCACCGTGTCATGAAACGAATCGCGGTAAAGCGTGATGCCAATGAATGGCGAAGCGGCGTTATGGATGCGACTGGCAACCCTGTAGAGTCCGACGGAGGCAATGATGCAGAGCGTGTCTCGCCACTGTCAGTGGCGGTCAGTTATTTGCTTCATGTTTCGATGCTTTGCGTTCTGTTCTGCATCAGGATTGACGTTGATACAGTCATGGACTTTCTTGACGGCGGGAATTGGCAAAAATGCGTGCCTCCTGTCATGTTGTGCTATTTGACAGGAATTGTTCTGCTATTTGCCAGGGATTGTGAACGGCGTCGAAGAAAAGGGTATTGGGAGCAAAGTTTTTTTCTAACTCCAAGATGTTGGCTTGTGTCAATGACAGTCTGGGGGGCGGTTTTGGTCTCGTGTTGTCATGGATTAAAAACGCACAAGGAAACCGTCGACGGTGTCACATGGCGATATATGGTTTGCAACGGTAATGCAGTAATCACACGTGGTCGGAACAGCTGCCCCGGCTGTGCGGCAATATCGGTTACAACAGCTGGCAATCTGACAGTTCCATCGTCTCTTGGCGGACATCCGGTGACGGGCATTGGAGATTTTGCGTTTTGCAAGTGCAGAAGACTGACATCCGTGACGATTCCTGACGGTGTCGAGTGGATTGGCATCGAGGCATTCAATCGCTGCGACGGCTTGACCTCGATGGCGTTGCCCGACAGTGTGACGCATATCATGTATGAAGCGTTCCGAGGGTGCAGCAATTTGGTGTCGGTGACCATTCCGGCAAACATTGAACATATTGATGAATCTGCCTTCGCAGAGACGCCCTTTTTCGACAACGCCCCCGATGGACTTGTTTCCTTCGACGGAATGGCTTATAAATGGAAGGGACCGTGTCCAGCGGAGGTGACCATCCCCGATGGGGTGACGCGCGTCTATGACAGGGCGTTTGAGCGGTGTTCAGGACTTATTCACGTAATGATTGGTAATAGTGTGACTAATGTCGGGAAATCAGTATTCCGTGGGTGTGCCAGGTTGACGTCTGCTACGATCGGCAACCATGTGGAGGGCATAGGGGATAGGGCGTTCTACGCATGCCTTAACTTGAAGGCTGTTTCAATCCCAGAAAGTCTGACAAGCGTTGGAAATGAAGCATTTTACGGGTGTCCAATCAAGAGATTTTATGTAGGGAAGGGGGATGGTGCGAGAGTCAGAAAAATGCTTCGGGGAAAGGGCGTTGATGTCAATCACGCCGAGTTTGTCGAGTCGGAGGAAGCATTTCCTGCTCAACCATCAAAGGGAGGCCTGTCAAAATGAGGACTAGTGAAATGAGTAAGAGATGTTCAACGGTTTTGCTGTTCATTGTTGTAGCCATCGCTGTTCCGCGCGATAGTGTCGCGAGGGGCGAAGTTCGCCCGCTCATGATCTCCGGCGCACTTGCGAAGGCGGCCTCCCGGTATTCGCTCCGAGCATACGAAAGCTGCAATCCGAAGAACAGCGTCCAGGGTTTGCTGTTTGTGCCAAAGCTGGCGGGGAACGAATCCCTGCCCATGGTGATATACATACCCGGCAACGGGGAGATCGGCGACTTCCTGAGTACTTCGACAGCGCGAACCCCGGCAACTGGTGGCATTTCCACAATGAGGGCGACTATTCCAAACATGGCGTGGATGTCGGACAGATCGAGTGCTTCGCAAAGCTTGTGAACGATGCCGGCGGCGATTTCCGCTTGGGGACGTATCCTGTCGGCGGACATGACGCCTGGACAAAGGCCTGGCGCGAGGATGCCCTCTGGGACTGGATGTTCTCGAAGTCGCGAAAGGGGACGTCGAGACGCCCGGCGAAGAAAGGCGGTGCTGCGGAGCCGGTTCCCATCTCCCTTGTGTCGGCCGTTTGCTCGTCCAGCGTTCCTGGCCGCGACGCAGCACACGGCCCGGAGCGCGTTGTCGATGGACTGTCCTCGACATGGTACGAATCCAAGACGCCGTTCTACAACGACGACTGGTGGCTTGTGGACTTTCGGACACCGATCCGGGGGAGGTTCACATTGGATTCCGGGGTCTCCGGCGGCACAAGGGCAAAAGGCCTCTTCGTGGAAAGTTCGCCTGACGGAAGGAAATGGACTCGCGTCGGGGTGTTTTCCGAGAAGACAGGCTCTTGTTCGTTTGTCCTGCGTGCGGGGACCAGGTGCCTGCGGGTGAGGACTATGGCGTCCAGGCCGCAGCCTGTCTGTCTGCGCGGACTTAAGGTGTTCAAGGATGGCGAATGACGGAATGGGCAAGGCCGTGCATCTGCCGCTGGCTCGCCCTCTCCCTGTTTGCGGCGTTCTGCGCATGGCAGGGCATTGATGCCGCATCCGCCTATCTCGGGTCTGCAGATGCTTATTCCTACATTGCGGACTGGCGGGCGGCTGCCAAGTGCGCTCCCGACGGGAAACTTGCGTTGCTGCGCAGCGATGTTGCGCCGTCATTTCGGTCGCGGAAGCTGCAAGCGAGCCCATCACACGATGGAAACAGCGCGTTTCCGGGACAGCGACGCAGCATAAGCCCGATGGACCGTTCACGGCTGATTGCGGTGTCTTGGGAGCGTGCTCCAGAAACGGTGGATGTCGTTGAGGCGGCCGACGATCTGGAACCCTTTGATTGCATATTTTCCTCCAGTTGGATGTCCGCGTTGTCCGCCGAGAAACTGAAAGCATGCGGATTCTCGGTCGTATTCGAGAATGAAAACGTGAAGACATGGGGTAGAACGGGCGGCGTTCGCTGCGCGCAGCCGGATCGAGTATCGGGCGTTTCGACGCATCGGGAGATTCGGGCTCTGTTCGCCGAGGCCGCGTTGACGGCAGTGTTTCTCGTGTTCGCCTTCGGCATGCGCGGCGTCGGACTATGGCCGTTGTCGGTGTCGGTATAATATTGGCGTTCTCGCGGGGCGGGTGCCTCGCGGGGAATAGACGATGCGGGAGAGAAAACCCGATAAGGCGATAATGATTGCATGCTACTCATCAATACGTCGTATGCAACAAAAATAGCGCTTCATAATGTCTAATTTACCGAAACAACGAAGTCAAATAGCGAGAATCGAACCCTCGGAAAAAGTTTTCAAGGGGCTTTTTGCCGAAGTCGGAAATTGTGTCGCGGGTCGCTACACAATATTGCCGGATCGCAAGACTTTGCGCGAGCAAATTCGTCAACAGCTTGAGGCGGCCAGAAGTCGATTGCCGATTCGACAGGCGCCAAGCAATTGAGCGGACTGACCAGCCCCGATTTATGGTATAATCTTAACATCTTCAAACCCGCAAGGAGAAAAGGTATCGACCTGAAACCGTAAACAAGACAATTTAGCGAACTGCTGAACGACGCATCGATGGAATACGACCACACGTTTCCCAACGTCATATGCAACAAGGAAGA
>JAEEHO010000281.1 GCA_016280845.1 Paludibacteraceae bacterium
CAGCAGCAAGTGACGACCGAGACTCGCGTGACACATGCTGTCGGCGGAGGCACGTCCAACCAGTTAATCAAGTTCGTTCTGGACGAGGAGTCCAAGGGCCGTTTCGTAGGCGAACTGAAGATAGAGCAAGATGCGCAAAAAGTAGAAGCACACCAAACCAACCGCAATAGACTGCTTTCTGAGACCGCCGAGATGCGTACCCAGCCGCAACTGGAGATTTACGCTGATGATGTGAAGGCAACACACGGCGCCAGCACCGGTCAGTTGGATGACACAGCGTTGTTCTACATGCAACAACGCGGCATAAGCGCACAAAAAGCGCGCCAACTGTTGGTAGGCGCGTTTATCAAGGATGTGCTGGTTACTATAGGAGAGAGCAACAAAGAGTTGCGTGAGCGTTTACTGAACGCGGTTGATGGCATAATCGAGTAAGTACAACAGACTCTCTTTCTCATCTGAGTCATGGAAGACCGATAGGGCTTCTATGGCTTTTTGTTTATACTCCAGCATGCGTTGTACCGCATATTCGTCGCCCTGAAAACGAAGCACGAACGATTTTATTTCTTCCAATATACGTGCTTTCTCTTCAGCGTTCTCTATGTCCTTTAGCCGTTCGCCTTTCGCTTTTATCTGTTCTGCTTCGGGCTGCGGAGCTCGTTGCAACGCCGTGATCAGCGGTAGTGTCACTTTGCCGTCGCTCAGGTCGCTCATGGTCGGTTTGCCTATTTCTTCCAGGTCGCTGTAATCGAAGATGTCATCTTTGATCTGGAAGCAAAGTCCCAACATACGGCCGTATTCGCATAACGCTTTGCGTTGGCGTGGTGTGCAACCTGCCGATTCGGCTCCGGCCTCTGCGCAGGCTTGGAATAGGCGGGCGGTCTTCAGTTCGATAATCCGGTTATACTGTTCTTCGTTGATCCACATCGACTGTCCGACATGTAGTTGCGCCAACTCACCGCTGCTGAGGCTTCGGCCCAGTTGAGAAACAATCTCCAGTATCTGTGTATTGCGCACTTCGGCAACGAGACCAATCACTTTTGCCAGCATATAGTCGCCGGCCAGCACTGCTACTTTGTTGGTCCAACGTATGTGTACTGCCGGCGCGCCGCGACGCGTGTCAGCCGAATCTACCACATCGTCATGCACCAGACTGGCGTTGTGGAGCATCTCGAGTGCAATAGCCGTGCGAAGCGTTTTGTCGGTCACGGGGTTGCATATCTTGGCGCTCAGCAGTACCAGCAACGGGCGCAACTGTTTGCCGCTGCGCGCGCTGATATAGGTCAGCACCTCTTGTTGCAACTTGTTCTCCGATCGCAAGCACTCGCTCTGCAGGCGTTCAAGCTGTTTCCACTCTGCCTCGACGGGGCGCTTTATGTCCGCTATTGTAGCCATACGTTATTTTTTCACTTGGAAGGGGAACGAACCGATCAGGTTGCCTTCGCAGAAGAAATCAATGGTGTAGAATCCTGCTGTGGCATCTTCCTCCAACGGCCAGTAAATAGTGCCGCTGAATGCCTCGCCGCTATACTCAAACTGCTTGGAAACGGAGTAGGGAATATCCTGATTCTCAAATGGGAAGAGATGATCTTCGGTCTCGCCGAGCAGATTGCCATTAGGACTGACAATGCGTACAAACAGATCTTTCATGCCCGGAGTGCATGTGATGTTCTTGGCAATGGTATAGTCGAACTGGAATTTGCGTATCTGGCTGAGTATCTTGGTCTTATGATCACGCTTGTTGAGTGTGGTGACTGCGCACGATGTTACTTCCAGCATCGAGGCACGTGTGACGGTCTCGGTCAATTGGGCATTGACTGTAGTCAGTTGTGTATTGGTGTTGACCAACTGTGTATTCTCGGTCGCCAGCTGTTCGTTCTCAACGGTCAGACGCGCGTTGGTGGCGTTCAGACTGTCTATCTGGCGCACGTAGTCCTTCATCACGGCGCGAACGGTAGCCAATTCTTTCTTCAGTTCGGCTATGCGGCGTGCGTTGCTGGCTTTGGTGGTTCGCAGTTCTTCCAGCAGGTCTTGTACACGCTGCTGCTCACGGCTCAACAGATCCTGCAACGAGTCGTTGCGGATGTCCATTTGCTGATAACCGTCAAACTGGGTTGCCAGATCTTCGTACTCCTCTTGTAGTTCTGATTTCTCAATCTCCATTTGTTCAACCAGTTCGGTCATCTCCTGACGCTGGTCGAGATTGAGATAAACGAGAATACCGACTGCTGCCACCAAGGCAATAATAAGTATCGTTAAAAATGCTTTCTTCATATATTATAAGAATGGAATTGCTTTTTCTAATTGGTTCCCGCGGCTGCCTTTCAGCAGGATGTGTGCGCCGCTGATCGGATGGGCTTTCAGGTGCTCGCACAACGCTTCTACGTCCGAAAAAATAGGGTACGGCGCTGTGGTGTTGCGATACTCGTCTCCTATCAGCAGTACCATGTCTGCCTTGCGCTCCAGCAGCATGTTGACGATGTTTTGGTGCTCCAAGTGCGAATATTCGCCCAGTTCGCGCATTCCGCCGAGGATGAAACATTGCTGAAGGCTGCCATTTGACGGCTGACGGCAGAACGCCTCAATCGCTGCGGTCATCGAGGTCGGGTTGGCGTTGTAGGCATCCACCACCACGGTGTTGCGCTCGGTTTGCATCAACTGCGAACGGTTGTTGCTCGGCACATAGGCGCGAATAGCCGCCAAGGCGTCCTCTTCGCTCACACCGAAATAGTTGCCGACGCAAATGGCAGCCGACACATTCTCCGCATTGTATTCACCCACAAGATGTGTGCCATTTGGCATTGTTCCCGTCTTATAACCGATAGTTTTGAGGTCTCCGGCCATCTCAGCCAAATATGGATTATCTGTATTGCGGAAACAGAAACCGCCGTGTGCGCGCAGCCAGTCGTACAGTTCGGCCTTGGTGCGCATAACGCCTTCGAATGAACCGAAGCCTTGCAGGTGTGCGCGGCCGACATTGGTAATCAGACCGAAGTTAGGTTCGGCTATCTCCACCAGTTCTTTGATATCGCCAGGATGGCTGGCTCCCATTTCCACGATGGCCATTTCGTGCGCACGTGTGATGCTCAACAGCGTGAGCGGTACGCCGAGTTGGTTGTTCAGGTTGCCTTGCGTGTAGTAAATATGCTTTTTTGTACTGAGCACAGCGGCGCACAACTCCTTGGTGGTTGTCTTGCCGTTGGTGCCGGTGATAGCCAGAATAGGCAGACCTAACTCGCGACGCCATGCGCGGGCCAAATCCTGTAGTTCCGCCAGCGCGTTGTCACCGGAAATGATGTACGCAGCGCCATCGGCTTTCGCCTGATCGACGAACGCGTTGCCGTCGAAGTGTTCGCCTTTCAGCGCCACAAAAATACAACCGGGAATCACTTTCCGGCTGTCCGTCGTGACGCATAGAGCATCTTTATCTTTAATAAGGAAATTCCAATCCATTTTGTTACCTCAAACCTTTGCGGCTGCAAAGGTACTACAATTTTTTGGAATATACAAGATTTTTGCCGAAAAAAGTCATCTATGCTTGCATAAGCTGCGATTGTTATACCGGATGTGCAGATAAATGGTTCTTTTTTGCACAAAAACTTGCACATGTGCATTTTTTGTAGTACCTTTGCGGAGAAAATGAAGATAGGTGTTTTTGATAGTGGCTATGGCGGATTGACCATTCTCAATGCTATTCGCCGGCGATTGCCTGAGTACGACTACGTGTACCTGGGCGACAATGCGCGTGCGCCCTACGGAACGCACTCGTTTGATGTCATTTATCGCTATACGCTGCAAGCCGTACAATACCTGCTTGATCACGACTGCGCCTTGGTTATTCTGGCCTGCAATACTGCTTCAGCCAAGGCCCTCCGAACGATTCAGCAAGTCGATTTACCGCAGATAAACAAGCGAATGGGCGATGGCAAGACCGTTAACGTCCTCGGTGTTATACGTCCGACGGTCGAGGCTGTGCCATCCATCACCCAAACCGGCCATATAGGCGTTCTCGCCACTCCGGCTACGGTCAGTTCTGAGTCCTATGTGCTCGAACTGGAGAAAATGAGCCATCAGCAACCGGCAACCGAGCGTCCTTTGGTTGTCACCCAGCAGGCTTGTCCTATGTGGGTGCCGCTGATCGAAGCCGGCGAACATCAGAACGCGGGCGCTGACTATTTCGTCGATTCCTACTTGCGCCAGATATTATCCAAAGATTTTCAGATAGATACGCTCGTCCTTGGCTGTACACACTATCCGTTGTTGCAGCCTAAGATAGAAAAATGGATTGAGAAGAATATGCTTTTCGGCGGAAACGGAAACAAACTGTCCGTTATTGCTCAAGGTGATTTGGTGGCTGAGAGTCTGGCCGATTATCTCGAGCGTCATCCCGAGTATCGCAATCAACTCTCGCAAGGCACCACATGTCGCTATCTAACCACGGAAAATGCCGACCGCTTCTCGCAATCGGCATCTGTATTCTGCGATTCGCCTATTCATGCGACGCATATCGATTTGGCAGACTAGAGGCGCTTTGCTTCCTTTAACTGATTTCTCCCCAATTGTGTGTCTCGATGCGCAGGATGTCGAGTTGCCGTTTGTATATTCTGTTGCGCTCGTCCTCCAGCAACGGGTCGGCATCCAATATCTCTTTGGCAGCCTGGCGCGCCAGTTCCAACAACTGACCATCTGTTGACAGATTGGCTATATGCAAGTCGAACGGCAGACCGCTCTGCTGCGTTCCTTCCAAATCACCCGGCCCGCGCAGTTGCAGATCGGCTTCGGCTATACGGAAACCGTCGTTGGTAGCCACCATGATATCCATTCGTTTGCGTGTATCCTTGCTCAACTCAACATCCGTGAGCAGCAAGCAATAACTCTGGTCTGCGCCTCGCCCGACGCGTCCGCGCAACTGGTGTAACTGGCTGAGGCCGAAGCGCTCGGCATTCTGGATAACCATGACTGAAGCGTTCGGCACGTTCACTCCCACTTCGATAACCGTTGTAGCCACGAGTATCTGTGTCTCGCCGCTGACGAAACGCTGCATCTGTGCGTCCTTGTCGGCCGCTTTCATCTGGCCGTGCACCATCGAGATTCGATAATTGGGAAAAGCCTCACACAATTCGTTGAACCCGTTCTGCAAGTCTTGCAGATCCAGTTTCTCGTTCTCTTTGATCAACGGATAGACAACATAGACTTGTCGGCCTTGGTCTATCTGCTGACGCAGGAAAGAATAGACCTGTGCGCGGCGTTGCAGCGAATAGTGGACGGTATGGATAGGTTTGCGGCCAGGTGGCAGTTCGTCAATGATACTGACATGCAGATCGCCGTAGAGCGTCATAGCCAGCGTACGCGGAATAGGCGTAGCCGTCATAACGAGAATATGCGGCGGAATACTATTTTTAGACCACAGTTTGGCGCGTTGCGCTACGCCGAAGCGGTGTTGCTCGTCGATGACGACAAGCCCCAGATTCTGCCACTGAACGGCATCTTCCAGCAACGCGTGCGTACCTATCAGTATATTGATGGTACCGTTCATGAGTCCGTTGTGTATCGGCACACGGTTCTTCGCTGTCACCGAACCGGTCAACAGCGCTACATGTACGGCATCGCCGAGCGGCGCAAGAAATCGCTTGAGAGTCTCATAGTGCTGGTTGGCCAGTATTTCCGTCGGCGCCATGATACAGGCTTGATAGCCGTTATCTACAGCCAACAGGCAGCAGAGTAACGCCACCAGCGTTTTGCCCGAACCTACATCGCCTTGCAGCAGTCGGTTCATCTGTTTGCCGGACTTGAGATCTTCGTGTATCTCACGAACAACACGTTTCTGTGCGTTGGTCAGTTCAAACGGCAGGGCTTTGTATAGCGCATGAAAACGCGCGCCTACCATCGGCATTCTGAAACCTGCGTTCTGCTCGCGCCGCTTCATCTGGCGCAATATCTGCAACTGGATGTAAAACAGTTCTTCGAACTTGAGGCGCGCACGCGCGTTCTGCATCGACTGGGTGTCGCGCGGGAAATGAACATTGATGAGTGCATCGGTCAGCGACATCAGTTTGTACCGCTGCAGCACATCCATTCCCATCGTATCGGGAACACCGGCTTTGAGGTCTGGCAACAGTTCGGCAACAATGGAGCGAACGGTCTTTGAGTTGATACCGGAACGCTTCATCTTTTCCGTTGTGTTGTAGTACGGCTCCAAGCCTTGCGTCATCTCGGGCGTCACTTTGTTCCATGGCGTCAGGTCGGGATGAACGAAATTGTAGGTATGATTGAATCGGCTGGGTTTGCCGAAGAGCAGATACTTGACGCCCTTCGCCAACTTGACATATTGCACACCGCGAAACCAAACCAGTTCGCATTGATGCGTACCGTCGTTGAATGTGGCGCTCAGCCGTTGCGCCTTGCCGATACCTATTGTGTGCCATTCGGTCACTTCGCCGATAATCTGCACATAGGTATCTTCGTCTTCTATCTCAGCGATGCGATAAAACCTGCTTCGGTCGATATACTTATACGGATATTGGCGCACCATATCCATGGCTGTGCGTACGCCCAGTTCCGAACGAAGAATGTCGGCACGCTTGGCACCGACATTCTTGCAATAGGTTATATCTCTGTGAGAAATTTCCATGGAGTTTTTGGCTTTTGGCCATTAGCCGTTAGCCTTTATTGGAGTTTGAAGTTAACCGGTACCGTGTATTTCACGCGGACAGCTTTACCACGCTGCTTACCCGGATTCCACTTAGGCATCGACTTGATAACGCGAACAGCCTCTTTGTCCAGCGATGGATCACCACCCGAACGAACAACTTCTACGTCCACAATCGAACCGTCCTTGTTAACCACGAACTGGCAGATAACACGACCCTGAATACCATTCTCTTGTGCGATAACCGGATATTTGACGTTCTCGCTCAAGTATTTGAACAATGCTTGCGTACCACCCGGGAACTCAGGCATCTTCTCTACTACTTGGAAGACAACTTCTTCCTCTTCTTCCTCAACCGGAGCCTCTACCGGAGCTGCAATAACGACTTCTACCTCTTTGTCATCCTCGGTATTTACCTCGATAGACTCAACTTCCTTGTCATCCTCAACGACATTCAGTACTTCTACTTCTTGTACTTGTGGGGGTGGGGGAGGAGGAGGGGTTTCTTGACTGGTCTGCTGAATCTCTACTTCTTCCTCGAAGAGGAACTCTGAGTCAGCAACCTCATACTTGGTCACTTCACGTTCTGTCCACTCGAGCGCTGCGTAACACAGGCTGAGGACAAAAACGAATCCCATGAGAACGAATACAACTTTGCTGCTCTCCAGGCTGGCTTTTTCTGATTTCTTTAGTTGCATATACAGTGCTTTTTTGATACAAAAGATTAAATGATTCTCTCGAATGACCTTACTCGAGACCAAATCGGCTGCAAATTTACTGCTTTTTTCTTAATTATGCAAACGAAAGCGCATTTTTTTGCAAAAAAGAATAAAAAAACAACACGATATGCGATTCCGCGGAACAGATATGGCTATTTTAGACGAAGAATGCCGGCATTTGTCATGCCGACACTCTTGAAGTTAGGAAAAAAGAGTAAAGACCATTTCTCCTTATGCGTCTTAATCTTATTGTAGTTTGAAATTAACCGGCACCGTATATTTTACACGGACGGTTTTTCCGCTCTGTTTGCCGGGTTTCCATTTAGGCATCGACTTGATAACGCGAACAGCCTCTTTGTCCAGCGATGGATCGCCACCCGAACGAACAACCACTACGTCCACAATCGAACCGTCCTTGTTAACCACGAACTGGCATACAACTTTTCCCTGAATACCATTCTCTTGTGCAATAACCGGATACTTGACGTTCTCGCTTAAGTATTTGAACAGCGCTTGTTGACCACCCGGGAACTCAGGCATCTTTTCGACAATAAGAAACGGGACATCATCATCTTCCGGTTCGTCAATAATATTTTCAACCGGAGGCGCGATAATTATTTCTTCTGATTGATCATCTTCAGACTTTATATCAAGAGATTCTACCTCTTTATCGTCGTCAACGACTACTAACGCTTCAACTTCCTGCATTTTGGGTGGAGGAGGCAGAGGAATTTCCTGTTTTGTCGGTTGGATATCCATCTCTTCCGTTATACCGTCAAAAATATTTGATATCGGTTTAATCTTTTTTACCTCATCACCCCATTCGAACGCGATAAAGCAGATACTGAGAACAAAAATGAGACCCATTAGAACATAAATAATTTTGTTCTTCTCCAAGCTGGCTTTTTCTGATTTCTTCGATTTCATAACTCTGTGTTTTTTAGAAATGGTTAGACAAAATTGTTAAATGATGATTCTTTTCAATGAACGTTCTTTGTTGAAATCGGCAGCAAAGTTACTAATTTTTTCTGATATATGCAAATAAAAATAACATTTTTTTATAGAAAAAATCCAATTGCTTGCTTTATGAGCCATTTTGTTGCTATTTTTTTGTCATAATGAAACGATTTTGGATGTAAATCATCTAACCATTTCCACATGCGCAATCGTTCTCGTTTGTAACGAATATAACTAAATATTCTTGATGGTTGAGAGACGGAGGAATGATTGCGCCAAGTAGTTGTTGGTGTTGCAAGATAGGCAAAATCGGTAAGTTGTGAAAAGAGTCCGTATAAAGGGTAATCCAAAACGGGAAAAACTTGTGCTTCGAGTTTCTCCAAATCGATTTTGCTCAAAAGTGCGGTACGAAAAACAAC
>JAEEHO010000282.1 GCA_016280845.1 Paludibacteraceae bacterium
GCCATCATCAAATCCGATGCTAGCCTAAAAGATAAAACCTTCGATGTCTACTATGCCGTTCGTGCCAAAGACCTAGATGTTGCTGGTACTTACAAACTCAATCTAAACTATACCCTCACCATTGACTTCGATGGTACCATGCAAGGCATGAATAGTGCCGTTTGTGAGAGGATGGAGTTGGAGACGCCATATTATCTCGAGGACACGCGTGATGGCAAAGGCTACTACGTGGGCAGATTACAGGATGACAACTGTTGGATGGTGGATGCTCTTGCGCTCGACCTCCCTGGCGGTACGGAACTTGGTAGTGACGATACCGACCTCCATGACAAAGATGAATGGACGCCAAATATCGGCATGAGATATGAAATTAGGGATGACTGGTATTTCGATGAAGCTGGTAGAATCCCATACGTCGATCCTTGTGATTCTGTATCATATGAAGAACGTGAATCATGCCGCGAGCAAACTGATTACTCTTGGCGTGAGAGAGATAACTATTATTCCTACAGCTGGAACGCCGCCACTGCGCATTCGCCAAGAGACGGACTTGGGTATGATAATTTTGAATTAGAATTAGGGGTGTTATCTATCGCGGCGCAAGAATCTACTACTGCGTCAGCTCCAGCCAAAAAACAGAGTCCTACGGATTTACTAATAAAAGGCGATGGTCGTGCCAAAGATTCGATTTGTGCCCGAAAATGGCACTTACCTACCACCTATGACGTAAAAAAACTTCGCGACATCTATGACTACGACGATGGCGGAGGGAACGTAGCAAAAAAAGGCGGGTCAGCAAGCAAGGACGTAGAACCGCAAATCGTTCACAAAAATAACTATGGCGCCAGCGCCGGTAGCGAAAATCTGAGACGCCTATCGGAAGAATTTGACTGGGCCATAGGTATCGGACGTCTTATTCTCGCAGACGTATTGCCAGTATTTGGCGACAGCGTTGAGGGAGTCTTCTGTGTTTCTACCTTCACCGGCTACGCCAAACTTACCATCAACGACGCTACCGATACTGGCGTATCAGAAGAGCTCCGCACCATTTATCCTGAAAATGGGGAAGTGACCTTCACTATTCCAGAGACGGCCCCTGTTCGTGACGGCTACACCTTTATGGGCTATTCGGCCACGCATGGTGGCGTATATCTCCCAGATGGCTCCGAACCAATTTATCAACCGGGCGAGGAATACACCTTTGATCAACCATTCATCACTCTGCATCCAGTCTGGCTTGCGACCGTGTCAAACGTCACCTACATGCAAGACTTTAGCGGAAGTGCCTGTTACAAACTTGCTACCAATAAAACCTATATCTTGCTCGATGAACGCGATGGCCAAGCCTATTCTATTAGGAAGCTTAGCGACGGCGACTGCTGGATGACCAAAGATCTTAACCTTAAACTTTCACCTAACACCACACTTACTCCAGATGACACTGATCTGGACGAGCCGTGGACCCCAAGTCGTCAAATCGCAAACTCTGTCCTCAGCCCACTTGATGGCATCAGGTTCTATACATGGAACGCTGCCACTGCCGAGTCTTCGACTGAAGATCCTGCCTACCAATCCATTTGTCCAGCGGGCTGGAGTCTCCCGAACGCTATGGATTACAGAGACATACTCTCTAATACGGAGCTATCTTCAAGCAATGTATATGGAATATTGGACCCTAATTTTAATCCAGCATTTACTGGTGGTTACGATATGATTTGGGTCAACGGCGAATATGCGCCAGGAGAATATTTTAGTGGCAATTATTCCGACCGCAGTAGCCAGTATTTAACTGGAGATTACGGATCATACTTTGAGGGACGTAAAACTGAAAACCCCGAGATCACCAATGGTCGTCTGAGGCTGGATCGTTTTGACGAAAATGCCGAAAAAGGCCTCTTCAAACTACGTTGTAAAATACGTGCTGACAACGGCCTAAAATAACAGGGGTAGCTTGTCTTAAAAAACATTAATGTAAAAATAACAGGGGTGATTTCTCTTAAAAAAATATTGATTTTTAAAAGCGCTCGTGGTTAAATAAAATAGGGGGAAATATGGAGTTTTTTGGTCTGTTTAGAAAAAACTAAGCAAAGGCCAGAGAAGTGCTAAAACACACAACAATTATTGGGAGGACAAAATACAGTCGTATTTTGTGCACTATCGCTAGTCTAGTACTGGTTATTTTTGTATACCTGACACTTTGCCCGATCGCATCCATCTCTGAAGACGCTTCTGCCACCATTAACCACGAGACTTATGCGCTTTCTCTCGCTACTTCACAATACTTCGGCTTAGACATCACCCCAAGTGTTACTGGCTCAGTCAACGTCACCAAGGATACTATCGTTGCCAACACCGCTTCGCCTTCTGGCTACAAGCTTTATCTTTCCGTTAACAGCGGTCGCGACAATTACATCTATCTCAACGATGACGCCAACAACTCTACTGCGGATAAGAAATTTATTCCAGCCACTGGTACCTTTGCCGCCCCTGCTCCACTTGCTCTTTCCGATACTATCCACGCTACTTGGGGCTTCGCTATTGCTGGGGCCAACGGTTTCGACGCTGCCTACAGTACAACCAACCCATCCGCTAACGCTAAATTCGCTGCTGTCCCAGTTGCAGACAATGCTCAACTAATCTATGAGCACTCTGGCACGGCCACGAATGTCGCCACCGACGTCTACTATGGCGCTGCCGCTGATTTGTCTATCTCTTCCGGTACCTATATCACTGAAATCGTTTACACCGCGATGACTGATGTTTCGTCATTGGCTAATGGTGAAGCCAATATCACCCCAACTTCATCAAGCGACGGTTATCTAGTTACGATCAATACCAGCCTTTCCACCACCAGAGAAATTGGTGACATTGTCGTTAACCTCAATGACGGCGCCCAAAATGGTGTCTGTTCCAATGTCACTATTACTAATCGTGATCCACTTTCATTCACCTGCGAAGTTCCAGCCAGCTTAGCGCCAAGCACCTACGACGTCATCATTAACCTTCCTGATCTAGACAAGCTCTATGTTATCTACGATGGCTACACCGTCACCGGTGCCCAAGTTTCTATTATTGTTAATGAAGCTTCCGCTGGATACGGTACTGTATCAAATAGTGGTCTCATCGAAATGCTTGGCACGCCAGTCTCTACCAGCGGCAATACTCTCACAATTGGCACTAACACCGTTACCGCCACTCCTGCTGCTGCCAGCAACGCTTATACCCACAGTTTTAGTGGTTGGACCAACAACTGCGGCAGCACCATTACTGATTCTTGTACGATTATTGCTAACTTTACTAGGATCGAAAGATCCTACACTGTCACCTGGAACGGCAATGGCGGCACCCCAAGCACACCTTCTACTTCCAAGACTTACAATAGTGCAATCGGCACTTTGCCTACCGCCACTCGCAATGGCTATCGCTTCGACGGTTGGTTCACTAGCGATACTGGTGGCACGCAAATTTCTGCCACCACCACTGTAACAGCTAATGTCACCTACTATGCCCACTGGACTATCGCTGATATTACCAGTATCACCAACATGCAAGAGATTACTGCTACAATCTGTAACAACACTGCCAACGGTACTCAACACCAGCTTATCGATACTCGCGACAACAAACTTTATTGGGTCGCCAAGTTGGCTGATGGCCACTGTTGGATGACACAGAACCTCGATTACGATATTAAGACTACTGACAACATTGTTTCAAAGAATGACGGCACTACTACTACCTGGTCACCAAACCGTGCTACCAGCACCAGCGCGTACAACAACAGCACCTCTAGTGCTACCTATTCCTACGATCCAGGTAGCTACTATTCTGCCAATGGTACTAATAGTTCCAACACAGCCATTACTTGTACTAGCGCTAACAACGGTGGCGAAAACTGTCACTACCACCTTGGCAACTACTACCAGTTCAACGCCGCCGCGGCCGGCTCGGCCACTAATAACCAAGACGCTAGTCAATCCATCTGCCCTCAAGGCTGGAGGCTCCCAACCAGCAACAGCACCACCGCAAATTACAGCTTCGGCGCCATGACGCCTGCGCAAAACTTCACCAATAACAGCACTGGAGCCGGCAAGATTGTTACCAGTCCATTCTATGCTGTTCGTAGCGGCTACATTCGCTCTGGCTCCGTTTACAACCGTGGCAGCTACGCCTACTACTGGTCTTCAAGGGCCTACTCTAGCGGCACTTACGCTTACGCTTTGTTATCTACCAGCACCACTGTTAACCCGTCGAGCCGCACGTATCGTTACTATGGATTCGCCGTTCGCTGTGTCGCTATTTAACCTTGACATCTTATCGTACTTATGCTAATGTTTACTCATAATCAGGTCATAAAAATAAACAGGGCAAACCGAAATGGAGCAAGGTAGTACGCCGATTACGACGCGTCTAACGATCGTTACCGAGGGAAGAACGATTAGTGATGATACTCAAGAGGCAATCACTACGCCTAACACCGGCATCATTAATTCCGCAAATGCTTCAATGATTTTTGGTGGCGCGCTCTTACTCATTGCTGTTCTCTTTGTGTTTTTCAAAAATCGTCGCAAAACTGGCTTCCGCCTTTCCAAAAAACATACCCTCACTATTTCGGTTGTTGTAATCCTGGCGCTATTTGGTCTATTTAATACCGTGCCTAAGCTTAACCAACCAGAAGAAGCCAAAGCTGCAAAAGTCCAACGCATTGAAGCCGATTATCTTACCATCGACGCCGCATCGGATGGCGAACTCACGCTTAACTTGGACGATTTTGAATCTGGCAAAATTGCCTACACCAAAGACACTATTACGGTCAATGAAGATGTTGTTGGCGCGCATACGGTTGAATTTACTGCCACCGTGCCGGAAGATATTCCATTTAGTGAAGCTCTCGTCTATACTACCAGTGATCCAACCGCGCAAGACACAACTTGGCAAACATTACCAGCAGATAAAACTATCGTAGTCGACACCGACGCTTCTGCCGAAGGCCAAACCTACGACATCTATTACGGCGTTAACCCTACCGAAATTCCTGCCGGCACTTATACGGTGGATATCAACTACGACGCTAACATTACTTTCGACGGCACCATGCAGAGCATGAATCAAACTATCTGCCGACGTTTGCCACTAGAAACTGAATTCACTCTTAAAGACATTCGTGACGATAAAGAATACCATATCGTTCACATTGCCGACGGCTCCTGCTGGATGATAGACGATCTCGCCCTCGAGCTCTCTACTAGTAAAGCCCTCACTAGCGCCGACACTGACCTTAACACTAAGGACTCATGGACGCCGAATAAAAACACAATGGTAGTAAACAACTGGAATGAATACTTGGATAACGATCCATGCAATGATATAGATGATGTTATTGATTACGAGGTTTGCAGAGCGGAACTAAATATATCAGTCTATGACAAAGATTCTCATGGATACTACTATAACTGGAGTACTGCCACCACTACCGACTTAGACTACAACGCGATGACCGATCTGTTATCCGAGGAAGAACTCTATATTGCAAAAGATTCGATTTGTCCAAAAGGCTGGCAACTGCCACTCGATGCGCACTACAATAGCGCGCTTGATTCCTACAGAGGTAACTTTGAGATATGGAGTGTACTGCGCCTCGGCGGTAATAATGAATCCTACCCAATGACTCCGATTTTAACCTATGAACATCACTCCATAAATCCACTAAAAGCCCATTATTTCTATGTTGATAGCGACGAATGGGGATTTGATTATGATGACCCAAGTTATGTAGAAGATGTTCGCTGCGTCCTAAATTATTCCGGCGAAGCAACGTTAACTATCGGAAGCAATACTCAAACTGCCCCACTATCTAGAGCCGGCGCAGATTTTACAATCCCAAACAATATTCCTACTCGTGACGGATACACTTTTTGGGGATATGCCGCAGTAGACATGGAACAAGATGCGTATGTGCAAAGCAAAATTATATATCTACCAGGTAGAACTTATACTTTTTACGCTCCACATACCGTGCTATACCCAATTTGGGAAGAAGGATATCCTGTAATGCAGTACATAAATAACTGGGCGATGCCAACTGGCCTCCAGGTTCAAGCTATTGATACTCGAGACAACAAGCTCTATTGGATAGCTAGACTTAAAGATGGCAACATCTGGATGACTCAAAACTTAGATTACGACATTAAAGCTACAGATAATATTGTTTCCGACAAAGGCGTATACACTTCATACTGGTCACCAGGTGTTGCTACTAGTACTAGCCTATACAACGACACCAATGGTTCTGATAATTATTCACTATCTTATGATCCAGGCGATTCTTATATTGCGAATGGTACTGGCAATACTAACACTAACACTCCTATTAAAACTATTATCAGCTGCACCGTTGATGATAATAGTGGAGAAAACTGTCATTACCACAAAGGTAACTACTATCAATGGAACGCCGCTACGGCCGGTTCAGGCAGCAATACTTCGTCAGGGAATAGTGCTACAAAGTCTATCTGTCCTGCCGGCTGGGTATTGCCATTCGGCGACGAAAGATATGATATCTTCGCCGGGTTATTCGATACTTATAATGTAATCAATAAGAGCTCTGATGCGGCCATTCTTACTGCACCGTTCTACTTTACCCGCGCCGGATACGTCGATTACGGCTACTATTCTGGCCAGCTGCAAGACTTTGGTGATGTTGGCTACTACTGGACATCCACCAAAGGATTGGACGGAGTACATTCTCTGAGTTTTGATGACTCAGGAATATTTATACCGTCTCGCCAGAGCCTCTACGAAGGCTATGGAAACACGGTCCGCTGTGTTGCCATGCAAGAGACTAAAAAGATACCACTCAAGCCCTAGCCTCACCCCAATAAATATGTTATAATATCTCTAATATGAACCCCGACAAAATCCGTAATTTTTGTATCATCGCCCACATCGACCATGGCAAGTCCACTCTTGCTGACCGCATGATGGAACTGACCGGTACTGTGGAAAAGCGCGAGATGAAAGCTCAGCTACTTGACTCAATGGAGCTCGAGCGCGAGAAGGGGATCACTATCAAACTTACGCCAGTCCAAATGCACTGGCAAGGCTACGAATTGAACTTGATCGACACCCCGGGCCACGTGGATTTTTCGTACGAAGTCTCCCGCAGCTTGCAGGCCGTGGAAACGGCCGTGCTTGTGGTTGA
>JAEEHO010000283.1 GCA_016280845.1 Paludibacteraceae bacterium
GCAGAATAGGTGTAGAGTATGATTTTTGGTTCCCTCTGCAACTGTCTATTGACTACCGTCCGACTATTGGTGCCGGATTCTTAGGTGATCCATATAACGGAGCCAGTGCCGGTGTTTATTGGGAAATGACCAGTTTGGCATTGGGCGTTCGCTATAAATTCTAATTCAACCATTATACAAAACCGCATGTGCCAGAAGCAGAGGCACGTGCGGTATTTGTTTCTTAATCGCGAAAAGTACACTATAGATAAACTTTTTTCTAAAAAAATTGCTCATGTGGAATTTTTTTTGTACTTTTGCGCGCTAATTTGTAAGTAACGAAAAAACAAAGATGAGTAGTGGTCTGTTGAAAGGTAAAAGGGGAATCGTTTTCGGAGCGCTCGATGAGCGTTCTTTGGCTTGGCATGTGGCAGAACATTGCTTGGCCGAAGGAGCGTCTGTTGTGCTGACGAATACTGCGACCGCCATACAACTGGGCACGGTCAGCCAACTGGCCGTTGCGCACGATATGCCGTTGATAGTGTGCGATGCCACCAAGCCGGAGGAGATAGCGGAACTTTTTACGCGCGCGCAAGCGCTTCTGGGCGGGCAGATAGACTTCATCCTGCACGCGGTGGCGCAGAGCATGAACCTGCGCAGGCATAAATCTTACGAACAGGCCAATTATACCTATTTCCATCAGACACTGGATATCTCTGCGCTGAGTCTGCATAAGATACTGAGCACGGCTATGGAGATGGACGCGATAGCAGAAGGCGGAAGCGTTGTGGCGCTGACTTACATTGGTTCGGAACGCTATATGCACGGCTACAATGATATGTCTGATGCAAAAGCAATGCTGGAGTCTATCGCACGCCAAATGGGAGCCCTATATGGACGCAAAAAAGGTGTCAGAGTGAATGTGGTCAGTCAGTCTCCGACTCCCACAAAGGCCGGAGGCGGATGGAACGAGTTGGAGTTCTTCTATCGCTATACCGATCACTTGTCTCCCTTGGGCAACGCAGATGCAGACGACTGCGCGGATGTGTGTGTGGCGCTGTTCAGCGATCTGATGCGGCGCGTTACGATGCAGACAATATATAGCGACGGAGGTTTCGGCAGAACAATACTGACTCCGGAACTGATGGATGATTATCGCAGGGTGGAAAACAAAGAGTAGAAAACAGAAAGAATGAATATAGATCTGAATTTGGTGCACGACATCTTGTACAGAGATGGTCAGTTGGTATGGGATGAGGCGACGCAGAAAGGCATAGCCGATTGCTATACCTTCTTGCAACGATTCTCCGGCGACAAGGTAATCTATGGCATCAATACGGGCTTTGGCCCAATGGCGCAATGGCGTGTAGAGGATAGCCGCTTGCATGAATTGCAATACAACATCATCCGTTCACATGCAACGGGTGCGGGTGTTGCGTTGGACGATCGCTTCGTACGCGCGGCCATGCTCGCCCGTGTTGGCTCGTTCGCACAATGCAAGAGCGGCGTTCATCCCGAATTGGTAGCACTCTTGACAGAGTTTATCAATCGTGGTATCTATCCGTTTATTCCCAAGCACGGCAGTGTAGGCGCGAGTGGTGATCTGGTACAACTGGCGCACATTGCGCTTTGCCTCATCGGAGAAGGCAAGGTGCATTACCGGGGTGCCTGGCGTGATACGAAGGATGTGCTGAACGAGTGCGGACTCAAACCGATGGGCATACATATCCGCGAGGGATTGAGTTGTACCAACGGCACCAGCGTCATGACCGGTATCAGTGCCGTCAACCAGATAGATGCAGAGAATCTGCTGCGTTTGGCTACCGTGGCCGCCGTATGGATGAACGAGATAGCAGGCAGTTATGACGACCTGATGGCAGCACCGCTCAATGAGAGCCGCCGTCACCACGGACAGATTAGCATTGCGGAAGAAATGCGCCGCCTGAGCGAGGGTAGTCGTCGCCTGCAGAAGCGTGAAAACCAGTTGTATACGCAGAGCGACGAAGTGCGGAATACCAAGGTGTTCAAGGACAAAGTGCAGGCTTATTATTCGCTTCGCTGCGCACCGCAGATACTTGGCCCGATAGCCGATACGCTGGCTTACAGCCGTCAGGTGATAGAGGAAGAACTGAATGCCGCGAGCGATAACCCGATAGTGGATCCCGTAACGGAGAATGTTTATCACGGCGGTAATTTCCACGGCGACTATATCTCGTTGGAGGCCGACAAGATGAAGATAGCGATGGTGCGTTTGGCGATGGTGAGCGAACGCCAGCTGAACTACCTCTGCCACGATCGTATCAACGGTATACTGCCGCCGTTCCTGAATATGGGAACGCTAGGCCTCAACTATGGTATTCAGGCTTGCCAGTTCACAGCAACGAGTACTACGGCCGAGTGCCAGACATTGGCAATGCCTAATTATGTACACTCGATTCCGAATAACAATGACAATCAGGATATTGTGTCGATGGGAACCAACAGTGCCGAACTGTGCACTCAGGTGATAGACAACTGCTACCAGGTGCTCTCCATCCTCTTCCTGGCTATGGCGCAGGCGGTGGACTGCCTAGGTATAGCCGACCAGTTGGCTCCGGCCACCAAGGCGCAGTATGACGCTATTCGCGAGATCACACCTACCATCATCGAGGATACGCCGTTCTATGAAGATCTGGCTGCCATCGAGAAATATCTTCGTATAGTATAGAATCACAATGGCAGAGCAGGCGTGGAACGGACAGACAGGCGGGACGCACGGCATGCAACGCGCGCTGGTGAGTCTCATTAGACGGGGAGGCGTAGGACCGATGTACGGTATTATGCATTTCTGGCTCATATGGTATATCCTTGTCCGTCGTACAGAGAGACGCGGTGCGTATATCTTCCATCGTCGTCGCGGGCGCAGTCGTTTGCAAGCCGCAATAGATGTATATCGCAGTTTCTACCATTTTGGCAAAGTGATTATCGATCGTTTTGCCGTTTACTCCGGTTGCCGCTTTGATATAGTAGTTGACAACCCGGAGCGTTACTACGGCAAGATGAACAGCTCCGATGGATTCGTTCTGCTTTTCTCCCATTTGGGAAACAGCGAAATGGCAGCTTACTCTATGTCAACGCCCGAGAAACGAATGAATATTCTGTTCTTTGGCGGCGAGACCCCGATTGTGATGAAAGAACGTGCCAAGGTGTTGGCCAGAAACAATATCGGCATGATAGTGGTAAACCCGGGCGAGATGAATCATATCTTTGAGATCAATGCTTCGTTGAGTCGTGGAGAAGTGCTGACCATTGCCGGCGACCGCAGAATGGGCGACAAGACTATTCCTTGCTCATTCATGGGCGCAACTGCTCCTCTTCCGGCCGGTGTGTTCCAGCTGTGTGTTATCTTGCGATGCCCGATAGTGCTCACGTTTGTGCTCAAGGAATCGCGAAACAGGTATCATATCTACACCGAGGAATTGCAGGCCAACAGTGCCCTGCCGCGTACTCGGCAGGCAGCCGATTTGGCTCAGCAGTTTGCCGTGCGTCTGGAGCATATGGCATTGGCTCATCCTTACGAATGGTTTAACTTCTTTGATTTCTGGCATGGAGTTGGAGCATAACATAGCCGAATGGATACCGCAGCGTCCGCCGTTTGTGTTCATTGATACGATCGTCGAGATGAACGAAACGAGTGCAGTGACCCGCTTCACCGTGAATGATGATTGCGTATTGGTGAACGACGGTCAACTGGGTCTGGCCGGACTCATGGAACATGCGGCGCAGACCTGTGCCGCGCGCGCCGGATGGATACAGCGCCAGCATAGTCAACAAGTCAAAATGGGTTATATAGGAGCAGTCAAACAGATGGAAGCATCGCGTCTGCCGCGAGTGGGCGAGACGCTGACTACAGAAGCGCATGTACTGCAGGAGGTGATGAATATCAGCCTGGTGGAGTGTACTACGCGCGTCAACGATGAGGTGATTGCCTCTGCAATGTTTAAATTAGCAACCGTAGATTGATGGTGTATTGTTTGGGACATAGTATCATATCTCCGCTGGGCGAAGGCTCGCAAGCCAACGTTGAGGCTATCCGTGCCGGCAGAAGCGGACTCAAACTGCACACAGACCGTTTTTTGGATGTGGAGCCGTTTTGCGCATCGCTGTTCGACGAACCGCAGGATTTTGTGCCGTTGTGCGTCAGGAGTGCGGAGATGGCTCTCGGCCAACTGCCGGCCGGCATAGGGGACAAAAAGGAGACGATTTTTATCCTTAGTACCACTAAGGGAGACAATCTGGATCTGTTGACGCCGGCCAATAAGATAGCGCGTCATTTCGGCAATCCCAACCGGCCTATTGTGGTCAGCAACGCTTGCACATCGGGCGTATGTGCCCAGATAACGGCAAAGCGTCTGCTGGAGGCAGGATTGTACAACTATGCTGTTGTGGTGGGATGCGATATACAATCGCGATTCATCGTGAGCGGATTCCAGTCCTTCAAGGCGCTCTCGCCCGAACCGTGCTTGCCCTTCAGCCCGGAACGTAGGGGACTGAATCTCGGAGAGGCTGCGGCTACGATAGTCTATAGCAACCAGCCTCACGAAGGATGGAGACTGGAGGCCGGAGCGATCCACAACGACGCAAACCATATCTCCGCTCCCAGCCGAACGGGCGAAGGCTCCTTCCTTTGCCTACGGGATGTGTTGACGGGCGTGACACCCGCTGATATCGATCTGTTGGGCGTTCATGGCACCGCTACGCTCTATAACGATGCGATGGAAACGATAGCCATCGAACGAGCAGGATTGCAGAGAGTTCCCATTTCCGCGCTCAAGCCTTACTATGGTCACACTATGGGGGCAGCGGGCGTCGTGGAGACGATAATAGGCATGTTGTTGCTCAACAAGGGTACGTTCATCAAGATGCTATCCGGTTTCGGAGGTGTCAACGCAGCTATCAGATTGAAATGCGAGTAACTCAAGATATAGAAATAACACCGACATCGGTAGTGCTGAACGGGCAGCCGATAGCAGTGCAGGAGACGGGCGAGAAGATGTTGGTCGAACTCTACCGTCGCTATGCCGGCGATTATCCGAAGTTCTTCAAGATGGATACACTCTGTCGCCTGGGCTTTGTCGCTGCCGAATTGTTGCTCAAAGGCGAGTCTGTCGATGCTGTCGTTATGGCTAACCGTAGCGCGAGCATCAAGAACGATACCGACTACATGGCAACCATAACCGACGGCAACTATTATCCGTCGCCGGCGCTCTTTGTCTATACGCTGCCTAATATCGTGACAGGTGAGATTGCCATTCGTCACCATATACAGGGCGAAACGTCCTTTTATATCCTGGATTCCTACGAAGAGTTGGAGCCGATTGTCAAGTCGCAAATGGCTGATTGCACATCGCCTGCGGCCATCCTCGCAGGTTGGTGCGAGTGCAACGGAAAAAATGAATTTTATGCAAAACTACAAATTATATGGAACAACTGATTGAACAACTGAAGAACCAGATTATCGAAGCGCTTAATTTCGAGGATATGACACCGGCTGATATAGATACCGATGCGCCTTTGTTCGGCGAGGGTTTGGGATTGGATTCTATTGATGCGCTCGAACTTATTATGTTGATGGATCGCGAGTATGGCATCAAACTTGCAGATCCGAAAATAGGAAAGACCATTTTCCGCTCCGTTCGCACGATGGCGGAATATATACAGACTAACCGCACTAAATGAAGATTGCGATAACAGGAATAGGAGTTGTCAGTGCTATTGGTCGCAATTGTGCCGAGACATTGGATTCGCTGCTGGCCGAGCGTTCGGGCATCGGCATGATGCGCTATCTGGGTAGCGCTCATACGGATATCCCGGTTGGCGAAGTGCCGTATCCGAATACCGAACTGCGCCGTATGGCGGGTGTGGGCGACGAGCCTCTGCCACGTACGTCTTTGTTGGGCATTATTGCTGCAACAGAGGCTCTGGAGATGGCCGGTGCCGACTGTGATGCGTTCATTAGCGGCACTACCGTCGGCGGAATGGATCTGACGGAACAGCACTATAATGATTATGCCGAGGGCAAAGCAACGGAGCATATCCGTCTGCATGAGGCCGGCGAATCAACCATGGCGATAGCGAAACATCTGCCAGCACTCGCTTCCTGTCATTCTTCGTTCATTGCCACTCCTTCCACCGCTTGTTCGTCGGCATTGAATGCCATTATGCTCGGTGCCGATATGTTGCGCACCGGACAGGCCAAGCGCGTTTTGGTCGGCGGAGCAGAGAGCCTGAGCAAGTTCCACATGAACGGCTTCAACACACTCATGATACTGGATCGCCGACCTTGCAGACCTTTCGATGCCGAGCGCAACGGACTGAATCTGGGCGAAGGTGCTGGCTACTTGGTTATTGAGCGCGAAGAGGAGGCGCGGACACGAGGTGCGAAGATACTTGGTTATATTGGTGGCTATGCCAATACGTGTGATGCCTACCATCAGACGGCCTCGTCCGAAAACGGCGAAGGGGCATATCTGGCAATGCAGGCTGCTCTGCGCATGGCCGGTCTGCAACCTGCAGATATCGACTATGTGAACGCACACGGAACGGCCACGCCTAACAATGATCTCAGCGAATCGGCTGCGTTAATCCGATTGTTCGGAGGCCGACAACCGGCCATCAGTAGTACAAAGGCCTTCACCGGCCATACCACATCGGCCAGCGGAGGTCTGGAAACGGCTATCTGCGTGCTGGCTATGCAACACGGATTGGTTCCTGCCAACCTGAATTGGTCGCACTCGGCGGATGGACTGATCCGGCCAGTCGTTCATACCGAGCGCCGTCCGCTCAAGTATGTCTTGTGCAATGCGTTCGGCTTCGGCGGCAATGAGTCTTCGTTGATAATCAGCGCCGAAGGACGCGAACTGACGGAACAACCGACCCTCGGCAATCTGACTCCGCTTTGTTCTGTTGAACAGGTGGATGATACGGATATCAGCGCTTATGTCTCGTCTGCCGAAGGACGACGTATGACACCGCAAATGCGCCGAATGGTGGCTGCGGCACGTCGTGTCCTCTGGCAGAGTGGTATCGAGCGCCCTGATGCTATCGTTTGTGCCACACAGTGGGGATGTATGTTGCAATCAATGCGGTTCTTGCAAGACATGATCGATTCGGACGAACAGGAACTGAAACCTACGCCGTTCATCCAGTCCACGCACAATACGATTGCCTCGCTCATTGCTATCCTGACGGGCAATCACGGCTATAATTCCACCTATTCGCAAAGCAATCGGTCGCTGGACTGTGCGCTGATGGATGTGCGATGCCAGATGGCCCTCGGGCGAATCCGTTCGGCTTTGGTCCTGGAGTTTGACGAACAAGTGGACGCATGGGATGCTGTATTGTCCCGGATAGGAGACCGTACGCATAACATCGCCAAAGCATATATGTATAAACTGTAAAAAACACATGCTTATGAAAAGAATCTATCTCTTTCTGCTTGCAGTAGTGCTGATGCCTATGATGGCTCAAGCCAAGATGTCCTTCACTATCGAGGGACCGGAAGAAGTGTACAATCGAATCCGTGTACTGAATGAGACTTCGTTGGAGACTCTCCGCTGCCGACTCGTTGTGTTGGCTGAAGATGGTTCTACCGAACGGGTGTACGGAATATACAACCTGGGAGGAGCTAACGACAAAGACTCCAATACGGACAGAATTGACAGAGGAAAACGAATCGGCATCGAGTTGCCCAAAGATCTTCCGGTAGAGTTGTCGTTTTCTGTAGAATACAAAGATTATCCGCTCTTCGATGTGATCCTGATTCACTTGTACGACAAGAGTTCGGAGTTCAACGAGGATTAATATGCGTTTGATTGTTCTTGCATTGATTCAGAGCATCCTCTTGTGCGGAGGACAAATGTTCATGAAACTGGCTCTCAAAGCGATGGGCCCTGTCTCGTGGACATGGTCGTTCGTGCTTTGTCAACTGCTCAACTGGTGGTGGCTTGCGTGCGGTGTCTCTTTCACTGCAGCCGGAGTGCTTTGGATGTATATACTCAAACACTGGTCTTTCTCCCAAGCATACCCGCTCAGCAGCCTTGCATATGTGTTCGGAATGATTGCCGCCATGCTTGTCTTTCACGAGCATATTGCCTGGACGCAATGGATTGGTATATTGTTTATTATGGCTGGTTGTTATCTGGTTGCCAATTAGATTATGTTAGCATTTATAGTAGCAGTCATATTGAGCCTTGAGGCCGATTTCGTTCAGACCAAGAACGTAGCCATGATGAGCGAACCGCAGGTGTCCACCGGGCACATGAGTTATCGCTCTCCGGATTTCTTGCGATGGGCCTACAAAACACCGCAAACCCTTGTCTGGGAGATCGATGGCAACAAGACGAATGTCAATCCGCAGATACAGAAACTGTTGCGGATGATCATGGTATCGGTGTCCAGCGGCAATATGGATGATCCGCAGATGCAGCGCGAGTCCAAGCGACTCTTCAAAACGGTTCAGATAACAATGGACGAGAAAATCGGGACGGCCAAGCGGGTGGAACTGGTGGAGAAGAACGGAGACAAAACGGTTATCGAGTTTACTAATGTCGTTAAGAAATAGTTTGTATCATATTATCGATCAGGGAGACTGCTCTTTTACTGTCTGTTTCAATCAGTCGCACGCCATTTTCGGCGGGCATTTTCCGGGTCATCCTATTGTTCCCGGAGCATGTTTGGTGCAGATCGCCCAGGAGTTGAAATCGCTTGCGCTCGGTCGGGATATCCTGTTCTCCGCCGTACGTAATCTCAAGTTCCGTTTGCCCGTCACGCCAGATATGCAGGTGCGCTATACCATACATGACGATAAGTATCAAATAGAAGATTTAGAAGCCAAAGAGATCTATGCGCAATTCGCAGCAACATATATGTGCGCTCATTCCGACCTACAATAACGCCGGAACAATCCTGGATGTTGTGCGTCGCACTCGTCAGCAACTGCGTGATATCATCGTGGTGGTTGACGGTTGCACCGATGATACGCTTGCTCTGCTCGACACGCTCGATTTTCCTGTCACCGTTGTCTCTTATCTCAAGAACAAAGGCAAGGGTGGGGCGCTCGTAGCCGGTTTTCGCAAGGCTATAGAGTTGGGCTTCGACTATGCTTTGACGCTCGATGCGGACGGGCAGCATTATCCGGAGGATATCCCTGTTATGCTTCGCGCGCTGGATATTCATCCCGGCGCGTTGATTGTTGGTAGCCGCCAATTCACGGACGAGAACATGCCCGGCAAGAACAAGTTTGCCAACCGGTTCTCTAATTTCTGGTTCAGACTGCAAACGACTGTCGATCTGCCCGATACACAAACGGGTATGCGCATCTATCCTTTGCACAAGCTGTACGGGCTCAATATATTGACCAGCCGCTACGAAGCGGAATTGGAGTTGCTAGTCTATGCTGCGTGGAATAATGTGCAACTTGTGCCTGTTCCTATCCGCGTCTATTATCCGCCTAAGGAGCAGCGTGTCAGCCATTTCCGACCGGCGTATGACTTCACCCGTATCAGTGTTCTCAATTGTTTTCTGTGCATCGGAGCGCTGCTTTTCGGCTATATCAATATGTACTGGCGAACGGTGTTGTGCTTCGGCTATTTCGGCTTGACGATGTTGCTGTTGGTCAGCCCGTACACTATTCTTTTCTTTGCAATACACGGCAATAACGCCGAGAGCAGAGCGCGCTACCACCGCCGGATGCAACGCCTGGCCAAGCACTATTGTTTTATGCTGAGCGGGCTGCACTATACGATTGATAATCCCGATAATATCGAGTTGGGAGAGCACCCGTCGGTGATTGTTTCCAACCATCAGTCGTTCATCGACATTATGGTGTTCCTGTCTTTGTCGTCGCGCTTTGTGGTGATTGTCAAGGATTATGTTTGGAAGAACCCCGTCTTCTATTTCGTTGCGCGCCGACTGGATTGTTTCCCTGTCTCTATGGAGGGAGAAGCCAAAGATGTGCTCATCAGACGTGTGGTTGAGGAAGGCTATTCCGTTCTCTTCTTTCCCGAAGGAACGCGAACGACAACGGGCGAGATAGGGCGTTTCCACCGAGGCGCTTGTTACTATGCCGATTTGCTCCATTTGCCTATTCTGCCGCTCTTCATAGAAGGATTGTGCGATTATATCAGCCGCCGCCAGTTTGCCATCAAACCCAATCACGTGACGGTGCATGTCTTGCCCGAGATCCCTTATGGCGACAACTCATTCGGCGGCAACTACAAGCGTCGCACCAAATCGCTGGAGTACCACTACAGTGCGCTTCTTCACTCCAACCGTATTCATGTAGGTGTTATCGGCACGGACATCAACGCGCTCGTTGTCGGCGCCGCGCTGGCACAATACGGATACCGCGTTACGCTGATAGAAAAACAACCCGCCGAAAACGGTGCTTCATCGAGCCAATTACGAGCCGATCTCGAGCCGTTTTCGAGTCAATTTCGAGTCGATATCGAGAGATTCCTAGACAATACACGGGACATTTTGCTCTTTATCACCCGCCACGGAGGAAGGATTCTTACCGCGCAGCAGATAACCGATATAGAAACAATGCGGTTCGACCGGGTCGTAATCGATCCTTCTCTCCAAACAATAGAAACCCTATGCAAAGAATTAGAATAATACTTATCATGTTGCTTGTGGCCGGCAGTCAGTGCCTGATGGCCAAAACTCCACGACTCACCGCCTTCCCGGCGGACAGTGCTTCCAATACCGGTATAGCCGTTGTCGTTTGCCCCGGTGGTAGTTACTCGTGGCTGGATATGAAAACGGAAGGAGTAGGCGTTGCCGAGTGGCTGCAGTCGCAGGGCATCAACGCTTTTGTGCTTAAGTATCACGTGGCGAATGTAGCGGCATATATCCTGGGCTATCGTGTCCTCGGTATAGGCAACAAGTATCCGAAAATGCTCAACGACATTGAGTTCGCCCTGCAGCAAGTCTATTCGATGGCCGACTCGCTTCATATCGATACTGCGCGTATCGGCGTCATGGGATTCTCTGCCGGCGGCCACCTGACGATGATGTCCTATACGCACAATCGTACGGCCTACAAGCCGCATTTCCTCTGTCCTATGTATCCCGTTGTTACATTCAGCGACAACCGTTATGTCCACAAA
>JAEEHO010000284.1 GCA_016280845.1 Paludibacteraceae bacterium
ACTATCGGGATTACGGGTATATAGATAACCCGCATAGCGCATCATGTGGCACTTGGCGCCACTCAACCACAAGTCTACCGAGAAGATCACATCTTCGTAGATCATGCCTTCGGGGAATCGCAATTTGCCGTCTTCGAACAACGAACGCTTATAGAGACGAGCCCATTGTGTGGTGAACTGATAGCGGTTTCTCGGCAAATGGCGCGGACCGACGGTCCATCCTTTCTCTGCGCGGTCGCGCGTGCGGCGATAACCGCTTTGCACATAGTCATATTTGCCTTTGCGCATCACCTTCAGGTGGCGTTCGCACCAATCCGGAGCCAAACGGTCGTCTGCATCCACAAACGCTATATACTCACCCGTAGCATGCTCTATGCCAAGATTGCGCGCAGCCGCTTGGCCCGCGTGCAATTGGCTGAGCATAACGATTTGGCGTTGGGGATCATCGGCGTGACGCTTGGCGTAAGAGGCCGCGATGGCAGGACTGTTGTCCGAACTACTATCGTCCACCAGTATAATCTGCAACGGCTCGCTCGTTATCTGTGCAATAACGGAGTCCAAGCATGCCGGCAGAAACGCTTCGGCGTTGTATATCGGTATAATAATACTTATCATTTTGCTATTTTAGATTCCTCTGTACAGAGTGATTTAGGTCTGAAATTCGCCGCAAAGATATAGTTTTTTTGTGACATAAACAAATATTTGCTAACATTTTTCAAAATGCATACTTCCATTTTGCACTCCTTTTAACTCCCGAATATATACGATTTTTAAGATTTTGCGTATCGGAGGCATATCGAAGGCATGTCGAGGTTATATCGGAGTTAAATCGAGGTTTACTACTTCCCGAAAAACCTCAAAAAAGTGTCATTTTTTAAGATTTTCCTCTTCTCTCAGTTTTTTGCTTCGCACGCATTGTTCTGCCAGCGGATAGTATTCCGTTCCCTCAAAATGCTTCAGCAACATCTCATCCTCCGACAATTCTTTTTTTGTTTTATTTGCATCAGGAGAGTAATAATAGTTTTCGGAACGTGCAATCCAACTATATACTGTATTCCCTTTTTTGTCTATGTATTTATACTCATCTTTGTAACTGTAATGTTCTGCATCTTTTTCATATGTGCTTTCACAAATCAAACACAAACCATTACGAAATGTAGATGATGGATATTGATTCTCCTGCAAGGTTAATAGAGTATTCCCTTGTAAATCTATCAAAGTATACTTGTCTTCTTCAATTCTTACCCATGCAACACCTTCGCGAAAAGGATTTGCACTATAGTATTGGCATGGAATTCTCCATTCCCCGTTTTTATCGATATATCCCCATTTCCGTTCGGAGTCTCCCCAACAATTACCTTTACCCACAGGCATAAGACCACCATCTCCATAGAAGGAATACTTAACAAATGGAGTCGGCTCCATTATTACATTTCCCTTCGTATCCATTAAACCAAACATCTCATTATAGCGACTAATTGAATCATCCAGCTGAAATTCAAGTCTGCTTGCACCTACTGATCTGAGAGATTTATATATAGTATCAATAACTAACTTTCCCTTAGTATCGATAGCCCCGTAACTATATTTATGATTATACAAAAGAGAATCGTACCAAATTACTTGAATAACAGCCACTCCATCACAAAAATTCTCTCCTTGACCGAATAATACTCCATTCTCGTTTCTTTTGGGAATAACTACTTTTCCGTGTTTGTTTATATATCCGTCCCAACTCGACATCAACCCATCTTTTGTCATTCTGCCTAATTGTATAAAACTTGAACTCGGCGGAATAAGTTCATTGAAATATGTGTCATATAAGCCATAGCCAGTTTTCTTGAGATCTTCTTCTGTATACGAAACTCCCGTCTTGAGTGCTGCACGATGAAAGATGCAACAACCATAATAAAAATACAAATCGGCATTTTCTGTTATTGGAAACTCATGTACTATCTTTCCTTTTTTATTTATAAATGCTTGTTTCCAATCCCAATAAATGTCAACAGCCGGCGCCATGCTACTTGTTGAATGAGAGCTTCCACCCGAAAAATATACACATGCTTTCCCTCCGCTAAAGTACGCTGCATACATGTATTGCGGAGGAATAACCATTTCGCCTTTCTCATTGATGTATCCCCACAAAGCGCAGGTGTCTGTTTGTGCCGGCCAGAGTTTGGTGGTATCTTCTTCCGGCGTATCTGACTCACAACTGTTCAAACATACAAAAGCAACAAAGAGTAAAGCAATAAAACTGATTTTTTTCATTCTTGTAAGTTGTTTTTTATTAGTGCGTTAATATAATTATGCGTTATAATCATGCGTTTTGTTTTGCCAGTTTGATTACTTCTTCTGCTATGCGGCGGGCGGAATCGGTTTGTGCCAATTTGAGCACGTTGGTATGCAACTCTGATAATTGTCTCCCGTTTCGGATCAGTTGCAGCGCAGTAGCAATCAGTTGCTCGGCCGCATCTGCGTCACGAACGAGCACAGCGGCATTCTTGTTAACCAACGCCATCGCATTGTGCGTCTGGTGGTCTTCGGCTACGTTAGGCGAAGGAACCAAGATGGCAGGTTTGCCCAACAGACACAATTCGCTAATCGAACTGGCGCCCGCACGCGAGATAACCAAATCAGCTTGCGCATAGCGGTCCGGCATATCGCTCAAGAAATCCAAACACTCGATATTCTTCGGACTGCCTGCTTCTTCCCATGCCTTGCGGCACTCTTCATAATAAATCTTTCCGGTCTGCCAAACAACATTAATACTTGCGTTCTTCAACTCCTTCAATCCCGCAGCCACAGCACGGTTGATAGTGCGCGCACCCAGACTGCCGCCTATGATCAGCAGCGATGGATGCCCTTCCGCCTGGCGCGTACCGCTCGTCAGATTCTGGCGAACAGGATTACCGGTCAGAATGATCTTATCCTTTGGGAAGAAACGTTCCATTCCTTCGTACGCTACACATATCTTGGCCGCATCATCTTTGAGCAGTTTGTTGGTCACGCCGGCAAAGCCGTTCTGCTCCTGCAGCAGAATAGGTATGCCCATGCGCGCAGCTTGTTTCATGGCAGCGCCGGAAGCGTAACCGCCGACGCCGACACCTACGTTCGGACGAAAATCGCGGATGATACGGCGCACCTGAATCATCGAGCGCATTAGGTCCCACAATACGGATATATTCTTCCACGGCTGGGCACGGTTGAATCCGCGCACAGGCAGACCGACAATCTTGTATCCCGCCTGCGGCACACGTTCCATCTCCATGCGACCGAGCGCACCGACAAAAAGAATCTCTGCCTCCGGATCCAATTCACGCAAGGCATTGGCTATACTGACTGCGGGGAAGATATGTCCTCCGGTTCCCCCACCGGAAATGAGATAACGCATAGTATTTATGTAGATTTATGATTGCTTGTTTGCGATGGCTGTTATGGCGTCGCGAACACTCTCCATCAGCCATAGCGGTGTACTCGTTGCGCCGCATATACCCACTTTCAATTCTGAATTCTGATGGCTGAATTCTGACAGCTGAAGGCTCTCCACTTCTTCGGGCGCAGAGACAAAAACGGTATTCGGATTGGCAGCCAGACAGTGGTTGTAGAGTACCTTTGCGTTACTGGATTTCTTGCCTCCGACAAAGAAGACTATGTCTTGCGAACGGGCAAAATCCTGTAATTGTTGCACGCGGTTCGCCACATTGCGGCATATGGTATCGTGATACTCAAAATTGACTGCCGGTGACTGATGGCTAATAGCTTTTTTGATGGCTTCTATCAATGTCTGAAAACCCTCAACGCTCTTGGTTGTTTGCGAGAAGAGGTATATAGGTCGCGTCATGTCGATTCGGTCCAACTGGTCGGCCGACTCAACAACGATAGCCGTATCGTTGGTTTGTCCTTGCAGTCCGATCACTTCAGCATGTCCGGGCTGACCGTAGATAACTATCTGCGGAGGCAGAGCCTCGTCGTTCTTGTGCAGCTCGTAGCACGCACGGATACGATCCTGCAGTTTCTTGACAACAGGACAAGTGGCATCGATGATGTCTATCTTGCGTCGGCGTGCAATCCAATAGGTGCTGGGCGGTTCGCCGTGCGCACGCAGGAGCACGCGCGAGCCGCAGGGCAATGTGCGTAGGTCATCATAATCGATGGTCTGCAAGCCCAATTGCTCCAGACGCGCCACTTCCTGACCGTTGTGCACTATGTCTCCAAGACAACAGAGAGCTCCGTTCTGAAGCTCTTTCTCTGCTGTTCGGATGGCACTGGTCACGCCGAAACAGAAACCGCTATGTTCGTCGATAGTTACTTGCACGCGATCTGATCAAACAGTTTGTAAATAACTTCCATTTGTTCGTCGGGCGTCATGTGGCTATTGTCCACAACAACGGCATCTGCGGCCTGACGCAACGGGCTTTCGGCACGATGCGTATCGCGATAATCGCGGTCATTCACATCGGCCAGCACATCTTCGTATTGGGGAGTTTGTCCTTTGCCGACCAGTTCGTCGAACCGGCGTTGTGCACGCACCTCCGGACTGGCAGTGAGAAACAGTTTGAGTTCGGCTTGCGGAAAAACCACCGTACCTATATCGCGGCCGTCCATCACAATACCTTTTTCTTCACCCATGGCCTGTTGTTGCGCCACCAGAAAAGCACGAACTTGCTTGATAGTAGAAATCTCGCTGGCGCGATTGCCAACCTCCAACGTGCGAATCTCCGATTCCACATCTTCGCCGTTCAGCGTGACATGCTGCACACCGTCCACCAATACAAAGCCCACCTTGATCTGCGGCAGCGCAGCGATGATATCCGCTTCGGCTGTCAGACCTTGGCGCAAGGTAAACAGCGCGATGGCGCGATACATAGCTCCGGTATCTACATATGTATAGCCCGCATACTTGGCCAGCGCTTTAGCGATCGTCGATTTGCCGCACGAACTATACCCGTCTATTGCAACTATTATTTTTTTC
>JAEEHO010000285.1 GCA_016280845.1 Paludibacteraceae bacterium
AGGTGGTTATCTCAGGCGAGGTAGAGGCTATTGACAAGGCTTGCGAACTATTTAAGGAGGCGGGAGCGCGCCGTGCGCTGCGTCTGCCTGTAGGCGGTGCTTTCCACTCGCCACTCATGCAGCCTGCTGCTGAGGATCTCAAGACCGCAATCCTCAAAACTGAGTTCCACAAACCGTTCTGTCCAATCTATCAGAATGTCAGCGCCAAGGCAGAGACTGATCCGGAAACTATCCGCGAGAACCTGCTCAAGCAATTGACTGCGCCGGTACGCTGGACCCAATCGGTTCAACAGATGATTGCTGACGGAGCAACCGAGTTCTACGAGTTCGGTCCGGGCGATGTGCTCAAGGGCTTGATCCGCAAGATCAACGCCGATGTAACGGTCGGCTAAGAGGTAAGAATAAGAAAAAAATGACATGTTTATTTGCACATGTCATTTTTTTTATGTACCTTTGCCGCCGAATTCAATATAGCGTCTAAATTAACCGAAATAATTACAATCTAAAAAACAATCAATTATGATGAAGTTTTTTAAAGCCTTAACAGCCGTTTGCTGTGTTGTTGTGTGCGCAATGGCCTTGTCGTCATGCGGTAATGAGATGTATTCGACATCTTATACTCTTGGTGTCACTCAGTTCTCTAGTTCTGGTTCTTCAGATTTGATTAAGATTCAAGAATATCTGGAGAGCAAGGGTTGTCCTGCTAAAGGTGACTCGCTTACATGGTCCTGCGTAGACATCAGTGTTGACAAATGCGACCAGCAGGCTGCCGCTCACTTCAAAGAACTTACCAAAGACTTGTCTTACTCGGAGGTAGAGGCCTTGGTAAATGCAGACTGCAAGTTTGTCTATACTATTACACGTTCTCTTGATCCGGCAGATCCAACTAGCATGATTATCAATTTTGGCAAATGGGAATATCCGAAGCCGAAGAAGAAGTAAACGCTTATCCGCAAATATAAGAAAGCAGGCCGTCCAGCCTGCTTTCTTCATTTTTAGGGCTTTTGTGTGTTGACTGAAGAGCATTTCTATATTTCCAAATTTGCGTATGTCATTTTTTTGTTGTATCTTTGCAGCCAATTATTCACCTGTATATGAAAAAAATAGTATTTTTATTCATCTTTTTGGTTGCAATAGGTAGCCTTTCTGCACAATGGCGGGTTGGCCTTTCTGGCGGTGCTGATTACAATTTTTATAGTATTAACACGCAGTACCAGGCTGATTATCACTACACTGGTCGTTGGGGAGCTACGGCTGCCTTGTTTGCGCAGTATGATTTCTTCGATTGGCTTGGCCTGCGTTGCGAAGCGGAGATGGTTCAGAAGAATCATAAGTTTTATCGTACACTCGCTTATGCTGGCACCAACTATAACACCAGAAACACCTATATTCAAATGCCTGTGCTGGCCCAGTTCAGTTTCGGTGGTCAGAAAGTGCGAGGATTTGCAAACCTCGGCGTTTATGCAGGTTGCTGGGTGGATAGCCATCTCAGGGGCACCATTTGCAATGTTTTGACCGATGAAATCGAGCAATTGAACAAACCCTACGACTTTTATAACAAGCGTGACCAACGTGCAGACTTCGGTCTGGTCGGTGGAGTAGGTATCGAGTATCACTTCTTGGAACATTGGGCTTTGCAATTGGAGGGCCGATGCTACTATAGTTTCATCAGTACTGTCAAACAGTATATGGTCATCAAGGACTATCGCTATAACACCACTATTGGTATCCAAGTTGGTCTAAATTACATATTTTAATTATTAAGAGTTATGAAACGAGTTGCACAATATATTGTACTTTGTACATTGTCACTTTGTATATTCAGTTGTCGTCCCGAGAGCGATAACCTCCTTTCCTACGGATATAACGATGCGCAAGTATTTGACAATGCAGAATCCAGTTTTGAGCAGCAGTTCATTTCTTTTTGGACAGCAATGAACTGCAATTATGGAATCTGGGATTATGAGGATGAAATGGGCGTAAATTGGGATGCCATATACAAAGCTTATCTACCTAAGTTTAAAGCACTTGACGAGCAAGAAGAGGTCACCGATGAAGAAGTGGCTAACATGTATGGCGAAATCATTAATTCGTTGCACGACGGTCACTTGTATATTCAAATTAAGAATATCAAAACAGGGCATTTCTTGTACTATATGCCGGGGCAGGTGCGCAATATGAGGCGTGATGATTACGCGCAGTCCTCGAGTTTTCGTCCCGATCTGTCTGCCTATTCATCCCAGTCAGGCGACTATCATTTGCTTTCTTCCAGCTCCGTTAATACATCTCCTATATCGGCTATCGTGCAGATACTCAATACAGTAGGACATGCTGTAGTCGGCAAAATGGACGAGTACGAACAGAAAAGTACACTCACTGAGTCTGAACAGTTTATATACGACTACTGCACGGCTTTCAAGGCGGACTGCGATGTGCTGGAGACAATTACTAGCAACAGTAGAATAATAAGCTATTACAACGATATGTGTTCTAAGTATGAGGCAATGTGTCAATTCTTGCAAGTGGAAATGCCGCAAGTGGACAACCAATTG
>JAEEHO010000286.1 GCA_016280845.1 Paludibacteraceae bacterium
ATGCCTTACGGTTGCTTCGTTGAGTTCATGCCGGGCAAGGAAGGTCTGCTGCACATCAGCGAGATCGACTGGAAACGCTATGAGACCATGGAAGAGACCGGTATCAAGGAAGGTGACCACATCCGCATAAAACTGCTGGAGGTTGATCCGAAGACCGGCAAGTTCCGTCTGAGCGCCAAAGCACTGAAGGAAAAACCCGAAGGCTACGTAGAGCCTGAACGTCCTGCTCGCGGTCCACGTCCGGAACGCGGTCCGCGCCCTGAGCGTCGTGGTCCACGTCCTACTAAGGGATAATGGACGAATGGCGAAAGGCGAAAGTTAGGCCATTCGGATAACAAATAGAAATGGAAAAGCGCTGAGAAAATCAGCGCTTTTTCTTCTTTTATTGAGAGGTTTATTATCTCACATTTAGAACACCGTGTTACATATAGGGCTTGTATTATCTCACGTAGAAGACACGCTTGATATAGATAGAAAGCACCCACGCGAGAGTTACTGCTCCGATAGGTATCCATCCCCACAAATGCTCTACAGCAAAGAAATCCGCCCATGTATTCGTTAACCATCCGAGCCATATAGCCAGTGCAGCGTATATGGCAACCATACCTACTCCTATGACCGTAGCGACCAAGCCACGCAGTGTGAAGACATTCTTCACGATAAGGCTGATCCAGAACGGCAAGATCAGGAATAGGACAGTCGGTATCCAATAGGAAGATATTCCCGCCGTCAATCCAATCCAGAAACATGCTTCTTCGCTTGAATCATGTCGATGGATACGGCTCACCATGAGTTCCGGTATCAGTAGCAAGACGGACACCAAATAACCACAGAGGTAATTAGGATGAACGCCGTTCTCCAAGAGGAATACAGGAACCAGCGAACCGCCCATGCCGACAGCCCAAAAGACCGTCGGCAGGATGGATCTCCATATGTATGCTTCGCGTCTGTTCATTAGTCGATGAAGCCTTTGCGGCGAAGCAGGAATTGCGGGTCAGCCTCTTTGCCACGGAACTCGAGATAGAGTTCGTGAGCATCACGCGTACCACCCTGCTCCAGCAAATGACGGAAGCGCTTAGCGGTACCTTCGTCGAACAGGTTACCCGTTTCCTTAAAGGCAGCGAATGCGTCTGCATCCAGCACGGCTGCCCAAGTGTAGCTATAGTAACCAGCCTCATAGCCGGTGGTGAAGATATGGTTGTAGAAAGTAGGACGATAGCGGACGATAATCTCCGGAATCATGCCCATCTTGTCGAGGCTCTGCTTCTCAAAAGCATTCACATCCAGTCCTTCTGCGCTGGTCAACTCGTGAAAATCCATATCAAGGATAGAAGCCGACAGCAGTTCGGTGGTCACAAAGCCCTGGTTGAACTTACCGGCATTGTTGATTTTCTCGATCAGTGCGTCAGGAATAAGTTCGCCTGTCTGGTAGTGGAAGGCATAGGTCTTCAGCACCTCCGGCTCGTAGCAGTAGTTCTCCATGAACTGGCTCGGCAGTTCGACGAAGTCGCGCGGCGTATTGGTACCGCTCAGACTCTTATAGTGCGCCTTGCTCATCAGTCCGTGCAATGCATGGCCGAACTCATGGAACAGAGTCTCTACATCGTCCATCGAGAGCAGCGACGGGTTGCCGGCGGTAGGTTTGTTGAAGTTACCCACATTGATGATGACCGGACGGTGATCCACTTCGTTAGCGTCAATAAACTGCGGAACGATATTGTTCATCCATGCGCCCGGACGTTTGCCTGCGCGCGGGAAATAATCGGTCATCAGGATACCTACATAGGTGCCGTCAGCCTCGGTAACTTTGAAGACCTCTACCTCCGAATTGTACACCGGCATTTTCTCCAGTTTCTCGAACCGCAAGCCATAGAGTTTGGTAGCAACTCCGAACGCACCTTTGCGCACGTTGTTCAGTTCGAAGTAAGGTTTGAGTTCCTCTTCGTCCAGGTTGTATTTAGCCTTGCGCAGACGCTCTGCGTAGAACCACCAGTCCCACGGTTGCAGTTTCTCGCCCGGCATGTCTTCGCTCAGCAGTTTCTGCAGTTCTGCAGCCTCGCGCTTAGCAGCCTCCAGCGAAGGAGTCCAAACCGATTGCAGGAATGCGTCAACGGTCTGATGATTCTTGGCCATGCAGTCAGCCAGGATATAATCTGCGGCATTGTCATAGCCGAACAGTTTGGCTTTCTCGATACGCAGTTCCATCTCACGAATGATAACAGCCTTGTTGTCATTGTCATTGTCGTGGTTAGCGCGTGTGGTGTAGGCCACTAACAGTTCCTTACGCAGTTCGCGGTTCTCGCAGTACTGGAGTACCGGAGTGAACGAGGTACGCTTAGGAGTGAAGAGCCACTCACCCGGATGGCCGGCAGCCTCAGCCTCCTCAGCAGCTGCAGCCTTGGCGCTCTCAGGAAGCCCTTTGAGTTCAGCCTCATCCTTAACAAAATACCGGTATGCGTTGGTCTCTGCTACCACATTGTTGCCAAACTGCAGCGATAGCAGGCCAAGTTCCTGGTTGATAGCCTTGAGACGCTCTTTCTTATCTTCTGGCAGGTTGGCACCGTTGTCAGCAAAAGCCTTGTATGTCTCGGTTACCAGACGCATTTGCTCTGCATTCAAGCCAAGTTGGTCACGCTGGTCGTAAACGGTCTTGACACGTTGGAACAATTTGTCGCTGAGAATGATGCCATCGTTCAGTTCGCTCAACATAGGGCTAACCTTCTCGGCGATCTCGTTCATCTCGTCATTGCCGTCAGCCTCCAGCACATTGAAGAACACACCTTCTACGCGCTCCAGCAGCAGACCGGAACGGTCGAGCGCAACGATAGTGTTCTCGAATGTAGGCTCTGCCTCATTGTTCTCAATGGCCTCAATCTCCTCTTTCTGTGCCTTGATGGCTTCCTCAAATGCCGGGAGATAGTCCTCCATTTTCACTTGGTCAAACGCAGGAATGCCGTACTCATTCTTCGGTTCCTGCAACAGGGGGTTCGTTTGGTTGCATGCAAATAGTGTCATTGCCAATGCTCCTAAGATAATTGTTTTTTTCATATAACTGTTGTTTTTTACCCAAGGTTACACCAAGGGTATAGTAATGGTATACGAGTTATAGTTATTTGATACGTACGTTCTTCTCCATCGACTTCTTGATGCGTTCACGCAGTTCGCGCGATTGCGTATCCGCCTTTTGGTACCAATGCGGTTTGAAGTCTTGGGCAAACTTACACTTAGCCAACTTTATCTTCAGGTCATCGATATTACCGCTGACATTGACGCCCAAATAGATCGGGCTCAGCACATTAATATCGTAATCGAAGGTCATGTCTGTGTTGTGTCGTCCGCCGAGAGCAACCATGTAGTTATCCATCTGTACACAGAGCGGATAGACATCTATCTCGTTCTTGTAGATAGTCATCTCGGCATTGATGGAATCGATCTTGTTCTCGGTCTTCTTGTTGAAGAGGAGCAACTTGCTGATAGTGGAGAATGTCTCTCCGTCCAGCACCACCAGATCCTTGCCTGTGAGCGAAGCCGCGCCACGCAAGGTACTCATCTTCGGCTCGTACTTGCTGTTGAGGTATGTCTCTGCAGCCAAGTGGAATTCTGCGGCTCCCTTGAAACTGCTCAGCATCGGCATCATCTGCTCGAGATTAGGAATCATGGTCAGCAGTTCATCTATATCCACATCCAGCATGTGATAATCCATACCGAGGTAGAGATGATTGCGTCGTGGCGTGCGGTACATGGCTGTCAGTTGCAGTTTGGCTGCACGGCACACGAAACCCATTTCGTCGAGAATCAGTGTTCCGTCGTTGATATACAGACCGCCCTTCAGATCCTTGGCTACCTGATTGAATATCTCCACCTCACGCATGTGGGTCTTGATAGCCAGATTGACGTCGGTCGGAACGAGGAAAGGATCGGACGCAGAAGATTGTTCTGCCTCATTACCCTTTGATGATTGCTCATTGCCTTCAGGCGCGTTATCCGATCCCTTAGTATCAGATTCTTCTTCGCTACCTTTGTCGGCGCTAAACCAAACAAGGAGTTGGTTGGCATCGCAATGATCGCTCACTACATTCAGTTCGCCCTCCAAAATGGCCTCCTTGCGGAACCATTTGCCTATATTGCGAACATGCCCCTTGAGGTTGAGATCCGATTTGCCCAACTCGATACGCGAGTTGTCGATGGTCATCTCGCGGTTGCTGTAGTCGAACTCGATAGATGGAATCACCACCGGTTCGGGCAGCATGTTAGGCATAGCGAGGCGGCCTTTCTTGAGATTGACTTTCAGTCGCGGGTTCCATTGCAGCAGTACGTTCTCGCCCTTGCTGTTATAGCGTGCTCCTACCTCAAGCGCCAATTTGCCTGTTTGCGCGCGAAGATCTTCGCCAACCTGCGCCTGCATACTTTCGGTCTGCAGTTTGGCGCTGAGGCGCGGCGCGGACTTGTCTTTGCGTCCGCCGCTCAACGCAACTTGCAGTTTGGTTGTATTCAGGTCGGCCTCGGTGCGCTCTGCACCCTGCAGATAGTAACCCTCGATCCACGAACCCTCGATGGACGCCTGTACCACCGGCATTACCGTTGTATCCTTGGTGTTATACTCGGCATACAGATTGATCTTCGGCGATCGGATCGAACCGCCCATAGAGTCCAAGTCGGCTTTTAAATCGTCCTTGCTCTGCAAGCCAACAGCCGCATAGAGCACCGGATCCTTGCTGAGCACATTGCCGGCCTCGAGTTGCACATCCGTGGCACCAAGCAGTGCCTTCAGCGGAGTGGCCATCTCGAAATCGAGCTTGTCGGTCTTCAGATCGATGCGTACCCAATTCACTTTCGGTTTGGTAGGTTTGGGGTTCGGCAGTTGGAGCACGGCGTGGGTCTTAGGCAGATCGGCCACCATCGAATCCATTGCGTAGTGTATATCGGTTAGATCCAGATCGGCATTGATTTTGCCTTTCTCCAGACGCATGTTGCTCAGGTCACTCAGGCGTATTTTCACTCCCGCGTCACCCTTGGCACGTCCCTTCAGGTTCATCCCCTTCGGCAGGAAATAGGCAAAGTCGGGCAGGTTGGCATCCAACGTCAGTTTGAGGTTGAGCAACATGTCTGCCATCAGTTCGTCGATGCGTCCGGTAGCACTCAGCTGGCTCTGCTTGGTCTTGGCCGCCAGCTTGTTGATGGTCACATTGGATGCTTTGCCGTTATTGAGATTGACAACAGCGTCGGCATCCAGTTTGAGGTCGCGCAGCGTGTAAGGCAGCGGTTTGTATTGTCCTTCGCCGTTACTGAGTGCCAGGTGGGCAGTCACCAGCGGCATTTGCTTGTCGGACACATAGCCTTTGGCTTTGGCGCCCAGTTGCACCTTGCCGTCAAAGTCCAAGTCCTTGAGCGAAGAAGCGAAACGCGCGGGCACCAGTCGGAGCAACTGCTTAATCTGCCATTTGTCTTCGGTGTCAATCGACACATCAACGCCAATCGAGTCCTGCAGGTCAACCGTTCCGCTGAGCAGCAGTCCGAACTCGTTGACGGCAAGGCGCGCCTTGTCGAACTCGAAGTGCATGGTATTGATGTCCGCCGCCATCGGTGCCTCTAGTTGCAGATGCAGACTGTCGGCATAGGTGTCTCCCTGAAGCGCAGCGCACACATCGTTGGCATCCAGCGAGATGAGCATATCGTCCCATTTCTTGGCATTGGCCTTCAGTTCGGTCTCGCCAAGCGAAGCGGAGATGGTATCCTTGTCATCAACAAAAGCAATATGGTTGGCCTTGAGCCGCAGCCCGTCGATACGCAGTTCGTCGAACGGGAGAGAGAAAGCAGTAGTATCTTCCTCTTGCACCGTATCCGGCGAAGTGACGAACGCACCTGTCAGGTTGGTTGTACCGTCCGGCGCGATGTAGAAGGTCACTTGTGCATCATCCAGAACGGCTTCGCCTATATGCAGATTGTTGCGCGAGAGGAACTCCATGATATCAATAGTGGCTGTCAGTCGTTTAGCAGCAACAACCGTATCATTAGGAGCACCTGGTTTGGGATTAACAATGAGCAGTCCATCTGCGCGCAGACCAAAACGAGGGAAGGTAGAGAAGAAAGTCAGGTCCACCTCGCCTATTTGGTGTTCGCAAGTGATGAACTTGTCGGCTGCCTGTCGTGCGATAGGCGTCAGACGCTCGGGAGTGAAGACAACGTAGCACGCGATAGTTACCACTATCACTACCAGCAATACGATGCTTAGGAGCGTCCAGCCGACTACCTTAAGCGCTTTCATTGTATCAATCGTTTAGGGCAGATTTCTCGACCACTTTGTCAAAACTAAACTTACGCGACTTGTTGTCCTTCTCATAGTACTCCAAGCGCTCATCGGTCAGCACGGAAACGATGTATTCCTTAGGAATCTCGGCGCCGCCGTTTTCCATAAAATGGATCTCCTCCAGGTCACCTTTGGTTTCCAACTTGTATTGGAACCAACCGTTACCATGAATCAGACTGTCGTTGCCGGCTGTGTCTTTCTTGTACACATAGAGGTCACTCTCCATCACATCCTCGTCTGCATTCCACTCGCGTCCGAAGAGATAGCCTGCTTCGTCAGACTGTTCGGCGGTGAAGCGCACATAGTGC
>JAEEHO010000029.1 GCA_016280845.1 Paludibacteraceae bacterium
ATCTCCTCGCCCCCCATGCTGGGAACAGACGGAATCAGCAGCCCTGATTCAATGCATTGCATGATTTCCCCCCTTGCATCCAACGGATGTGATGGTGCTGCCTCGACGCCTTCGCTTTCGGAGAGCGTCAGCCATTTACGCGCAGCCGTCAGCAGCACACCTCGCAGAGCCTCGCGGGCTGGCGCGTGATTCCAGATGGTACAAAGAACATCCTGCATTCGAGACGTGAAATCCAATCTTTTCTCATGTGAGTCATCATGTGTCTGAAGCCACAACAGAGTCCCTTCAGGAACGGCATTACGGATTGCCGCTATCGCCTCTTCCCGCGAAATGACTGTTTCTGCCGTAGCGAAGAACGCTGGATTCATGCAAAATGACTCCCTGTTCTTCACTGCGTTCATCCAGTATAGAACGGATCTGTATCGCAAATATCCTATCATGCTTACTCCTGCAAGATACGTCAAAAACCGATTCGCCGAGGCGCATTTTTTTTGAGCGAACTTTCCTTTTCAAGTTCGTTCAGTCGCGTCTCGTTGGAAACTGCACCGCCAAGATAGTAGAGCGACTGCCTGACCGTGCGGAAGTCGCCCGGCGCAAGGCTGGGTATCCCTGCAAGCCGCATGGCATCCACGTCCGAAAGGTGCGTCTTGAACATCCTCTCGAAGAACAGCCGCTTGCCCGCAGTATCCAGATAGTCAAACTGAAGCTTGAAAGTAAAGCGGCGCATGATGGCGGCGTCAAGATTGTCCATGAAGTTCGTCGCCGCCACCATCACGCCCTTGAAGTTCTCCATGCGGTGCAGAAGCTCGTTGACCTGCGTCACCTCCCAGCTGCGCTGTGCGCCGGAACGATCCTGCACAATACCGTCGATCTCGTCAAGGAAGAGAATCGCATTGTCGGCCTCCGCCTCTTCGAACGCCCGCCTGATGTTCTTCTCTGTTCCTCCCACCCACATGGAAAGCAGATCGCTCCCCATCTTGACGACGACCTTGCGATTGACGGCCTTCGCAAGGTACTTCACGAATTCTGTCTTGCCCGTCCCCGGGGGTCCCCACAGGAGAAGGTTCATGCGCGGGCGATCCACTTCCAGGGACTTTCCCTCGTCCATTCCGGCGAAGAAGTTGCGGACCGCGTCCGTGATCCGCCCCAATTCCACATCGCCTTTCAGATTCAACCCTTCAAGCGAGTAGTCCTTGGCCGGCAACATCAGGTCGTCGGAGGTCTCCGTTCCCATCAGTTCACAATGGGGCTCCATGAGTCGCCCCAGCAGGTCCGGAACCTCGTCCGGCTTCGGAGCCATCTCCTTGAGGTTTTTCAGTACCATCGTAATGCCGCCCGCGCTCGTGGCGTACTTTGCGGCCAAGGCATCGATGTCGGATGGGGGAATCAGTCTTCCAAGCTTGAGTTTCTTGATGTTGTTCCTCCAGATGTTGACGCGCATCGCGTGCGTCAGCTTCTTGAAGCAGATCGAGTAGTCGAAACGACGGCGAACGGAGTCCGCCATGGAATCGGCCGATGCGTTCGAGATCCAGATCGTCGGGCAACGGATTGAATCAAGCATCGAATTGACCTGCCCCTTCTCGGAAGAATCCCCATTGCAGAAGAAGAATCCGAACAATCCGCCGCCGCCACCCGTGCGGAGAATCTGGTCTGCCTCGTCAACGACCATCATCCCCTTCCCCGCGGGAATCTGCTCGTTGCAAACCTGTACACCGATGAGGCGCGAACCCAGCGACGTGTTGCGCCCGTCCTCGTCGCCATGCATGATTTCATACACATCAAGCCCAAGCTCCTTCGCAAGGGTCATGGCGAAACTCGTCTTGCCGGTGCCCGGTTCGCCGTAGAGGAGGATGTTGACGCCCTTCTCGTCCTTCTTGGAGGAAATCAGCCGCTTGAGCAACGTGCCGTGCCGCTGGAGCGCCTTCCCGTAGAAATCCCAGGGCAGAACATCATCCGCTTTCGCCTTGCGGTAGAAGCGCCCCTGAAGCGGCTTGTCGTCCTCTCCGTTCAGGAACTCCTGAATCGAACCGCGAATATCCAGATCTTCGTCCAGGAAATCATACTTCCTGAGACGAGATTCATTATTTCGCAGCTCACGAACCTCCGCGACTGAATGATCAATGCACATTGCAAAGAAATTCAGGCGGTCGTTTCTGCGTTCGTTATTTGAACGCCGCCCTTCAAATGGGTCGCTTTCGAAGGTGGTGCTGTTCTTGACAAACGCATACTTGATGGCGTCCATCTCAAGATCCGTGAACTTGAAGAAGCGGCGCAATTCGTCGAAACGACTCTTGAGGACATCGCCTTCAGCCGCCTTCATGCGATCTGAGATGAAACCGTCCACGAATCCAATCAGCAGTTTCCTGCACTTCTCCCGATGTTCCTTGTCGTTCCAGAGTTCCTGGATCGTGTCCTCCGGGTCGTCATGGCGATAGAACACCTCAGGATGCCCGTATTTCCGACCGTTGTTCGGCTCTCGCCCCTCAATCCCGCAGAAACGCCCCACGTCGCACTTCACCAAATCTTCGCCGCCGAAGAGGTCGTAGATCGCCTGTTCAATCGTCCGTGCATCCGCCATGCGTAGAAGCGGACGAAAATAATTGGAATCGCGCACCTCGCCCCTGAAATAGGTGAGGCTGTTGCGGAAGTACTCGCCCATAAGCAGCATCGCATATTCGTTCTTGTAGTCACCGTTGAATTTTGCCATTGTCGTTGTCTCCGTTTAGTTTGTTCTTTGTGCGGAGCACACATTAGCAATTCCCGTGCCAAACAGAAAACACGGCGGAGACTCTCGCCTCCGCCGTACACCCTGCTCAATTTCTTACCTGCCGGTCAAATTATGACCACGGCCTCTGCATACCCCAGCACCCAGCCATCACATACTCCCTTCTCCACGCAAATCCTTGATGTCAGCGATCGCGATCCATAACCGCTCCTTCGCTTGCGGCACAATTCCGCAGATGACAGACTCGTAGATTTCGCGATTGGAGAGAAAGGTGGGCTTAGTCACCTCGTGCATCTTAAAATACTATTGAACATTCTAGCTCCTGTTTTTAGAAATCTCATGATCTTCAATTGGGATTTCCTACAAGAGCGGCTCAATAGCCTCATATAACATCGTGTAGAGTTGAATAAACCGCTTACAGGCAGCAGACCTAAACGACAATCCTCCATCGTCCGAATTATCTTCCGTGTATGAAGATGCTATCTGCTTCACATCAAATATTTCTGGCCAACGGCTTTTCCTCTCATCGTAATATTGCCAATCTTCTCGGTCGTTCTTGCTGCGATTTTTCTCAAGAGGGATTGCTGCAAAATTCCCAATGCACCAAAGCCACGTCTGATTATCAATTGTATCATGTCCCCATCTATTTACAACCGACTGCGGCATTATATGATCATAATCCCAAGGCCTATTATATTCAGCCCAAAGATCCTTTCTGGCTGGATCATAATCAGAAAAAGTTTCTTCAAGAAACCCTGCTTGTACAAAAAGCAAGAACTCCTTATTGTTCTTAAACCTATTTAAGGTCTCAAGCCAAGGCGTCTCTGCAGGAAAAGCAGAAAGCCTATATCCTGAACGTTCAAGTTCATCTGAGAATTTTCTCAAATCCAATACCCCAATCAACCATCTGCCATTCCCTTCCCCTGTCCTGGAATACGCGACCGCTTTTTGAAGCACTTTCTCTGTAAACCCATTTGCATATAATTCTTTTATTATATGCCTACAAACATCCCCCCTACGACGATTTTTCCGAATTTTAAAATCATAAAAATACAGCAACAACGTTAATGCTATAATACTATGACGTTTTATATTCACATTATTCTTTGCCAATGTCAGTAGCAACAAATACAACTCTGGGGTTTTCTGGGCAACCGCCGTCTTCAGCACTTTTGGAAGTCCCTTCCCATCTTTATAAACTAACCATTCATCCACAATACCAAGCAGTTCCTCCATGTCCTTTTCCAAAAAACACTTTATTTTAGTTTTCTCCATCTCTGATATATTCTTAATTCGATTAACACCAATCCCACCACTCCAATGTTCTTCCGAAACATCTGTAAAATATAACCTTAATGCTAGGGACAGCATCCGCGAGCATACCATCCGCCCCTTAGCGCACTTATTTATAACACCTTCTATCTCAGGCCAGTAGGATTTTATCGCAGAATACACCAACTCTTCTCCATCCAATGGCGTCCCCTGTCGATTTATTCGTGTGAACAAATGCGCTATTGTAGACTGTCCATCCGAGCGAGGGGCTTCTTCAACTATTTCTTTTGGAGAATTCATCGCTATCACCATTGAATTGAACACCCGCCTTAGTCCATCGTATATTCCACGTATGTCACTTTCGTTGGTTTTACAAAAATCCAAGACGCGCACTTTCAAATCTTCAAAAGGAATTTTCTCCGCCCATTTCGATAATCCAACGATAAAACCACCTACACTATCACTATTCTTAAATGCATCTATCACCCAACCCATAGGCATTGGGATATTCGCGTAATATGGATAAGTTTCAGAAGTATAAGGCCGCCGCCCCTTCACTCTCGTGCGACAAATCGCGTCACGAATTGTTTTAGTATCTAAACACGCGGCACGCCCAGTATCGTCGGTTATCCGATACCCCCATGGATGAGCTGATGTCGTAATCCTAAACAAGAACTTCCGCGTTGTCTTAAATAGTGAGTTCTCATCTGGAGACAAATCCAACCATAACAACGATTTGTTCTTGTCTGACTCACGCTCACTAGCGAAAGGATCCTTGTCGAAGGCAAGCGCTATCGCATTACACCTCTGTTGTCCATCCAATATCAAATGCGTACACGGGATCCCTTTACTTTGAGCAAGGCTCATTGGGCTTAAAATAATAGCTCCTATAGGTATTTGCCGCATCAAAGAATCCCAGAGCAATTCATTTTGCTGAGGAGACCACACAAGCCCTCTTTGCAATGCGGGGACACTTGCAACAATACCAGACTCTGAATTATATTGCGCATATTGCCATGAGGCAATATCTGTTATTGGAAGTTCAAAACACAAATTTTCCAAAGCCGGCAAATCCTTAATCATGCCCATACATTGAATTTTTTCAACAGCCCACGCCGCCTTAACCATTCGGACTGTTGACATTGCACCTCCTATAATCGTCGCCCAAGATACACCATACGATGATACTCCCGCATAATGATCCTCTGGATTCATAAACCGCCACTTATCAACTAAGATCATTAGATGCCATTCATCTTGTTCGTTTTCTTTCACATCGGAAACAGAAACACCCCACGCAACCAATGTTTGTCTAAAGCTCAAAAAAACTATGTCTCCAGCGCTGACTTCATAAACTGCACTTGGATGTTTTGCTAACTTATGTATCTTATACCAATTATTTTGTGCAGACTCTTCAAAGACGCCTCTCGCATCTTTAAAACTATCATCTTTGCCATATGTACACACAAAGTACTTCATCTCTTGCTTCCTTTCTTCTATCCTATCAAATACAGTTGTTATACCTAATCCCTCGCTTGAAAACCCATCACGCTTCCTCCCCATATCTCCTGTGGAGGTAGTATTCAAATTCGATGTCGTCTTCACACGGCACGAACTCATCATCGACAATGGCGCAGAGTTGTCCGTCGTGAAGCTGATATTCAAAACTTAATGGCAGATCCCCTTCTCGACCATCCAAAGCATCGTCCTGATTTGTATCCTCAAGAATCCTGTAAGAGGCAGATATTACATCTGGGTCAAACCTAATCCTCTCACCTTCATAATAATCTATGTCGGTACAAGTGTAAGGATACATTGACACAACGCGCACGACCATTGTCGTGTTGCGGCTACACACCATTACATCATCATTCAATGACGCTATAGCCTCTGGTCGAATATCTTGAAGCACTTTCTTAGCCTCTTCACAACCACGCTTTGCTGCCGAACAAAACAGACGAAGCCCCAATTCCTCATCTTTTAACACACCTATCCCATAATAATAGTAAACCGCAAGTTCAAACTCTTCATATTTGCTTAGAATTGCACCACCTCTATACCGAACTTCAATATCCTTCCTGCCGTTATGCCAGTCATTCTTGAGTTGCGTCATGGCTTCTTGGCTGCCGAGTTTATAAGCATCCACCAACATCTTAATCCCTGCTGTCCAACATCTGTCATTGAGACACATTGTGTCTTGTGCAAACCTAACCATTGCTGGCGTATATTTACAATTGACGGCCTCTAAGATAATTTCTGCTGCATCATCAGCGGGGCCTTCCTCGACGACTTGTTCAATTGGCCCACAAAGCTTCTCGTAAAGTTCCATCATTGCCGCGCAATCCCCATTCAAGGCTTTGACTGCAACTTTTGAATTGGGATGTCTACGCTGATATTCCCTGATCGCTGCCTCGGCGCCATCTAGCTTAAATGTGTACACAACTATTCCTTTCTTAGTTGTTCTTTACCTCACTGGGCTATGGCGGCCTATGCGAGTTGGACTTTCTGACAGAGGTTCATCCATCTTACGCAGTTAACATCTTGTAAAGAGTCCGAATTGAATCGGCGATCTCAACCGCTATCAGTTGCTTGTATTCTGAATCATTTTGTATCCGCTCAAAAAATTTCACATCCCAATTCATCCCTCTTTCCCGTTCTCTTCTGCTTAGATTCTTATCCTTAATTCTAACCCCCTTCCATGCCAACCAACCTTCATCTTCATGAATATGCCATTCTTTTCTCATGCTCACATCGTTATATGCTCCAATATGGACATCTTGCGACTTACCGTTCCAAGCGGCTACTTGGCACCCCTCAAATCCTTCATGATCAAACACGCAACATATTTCAACCCCAGACGGCAACTTTTTACCCTTTGTATATATGAACGTTACCCTGCCATCCTCATTCCGACATTCACATGAACACGCTCCTTGAGCCTTCCACATCACGCCTAAAGAATTCAGTTTAGCAAGTACATCTTTATGTAAAATATTGTTCACAATCGTGTTACATGACTGTAAAGAACTATACTTCTCAATTGCAGCAACTATACTTTGGACACGTATATCTTCTGGCCGACATTCAGGACGTTCACTAACAATAACATGCATGAATCCTTTCCTATAAATACGTAAAGGGCATTCTCCTTCAATGCTCTTGTATTTCTTAAAACCCTTCAAGAATGGGCCCGCCCAGCTACGATCCGGCTCGTCCAAGGACGAGAGATTCGACTCGGTAAACATCACAACCACTTTGGGTTTCAACATTTCAAGATCAACCTCTAATAACCTTTGACATGGCTTGATTGTTTCTCGCATAAGTCGCATAGTTGGATTACCTCCTGCTGTAAATGAACACTTGTAAATGTTACTCCACGCAATATGACTATACCACTTATCGCATTCTTTCTTATACGGATAGAAGTGACTAGTGATACGACGTATCACTCGCCAAAAAGGAGAACCGGCTCCAGTCCATGTCGAATCCTCTTCAGGAGCATTCCATACATCATGGACCCATTTCATCTGATTTGATTGATTAAAAGGTAAATCCTGTAAATCGATATGACTCCATCCATTAGTAGCGCGCCCAACGAACAATATTCCCCCATCCCAATTCCCTCCCCATTGTGTACAGAAGAAACTCAGGTTTTCTGCGTCATCTTTTTGCATTTCCTGCAAATATTCATTATGTGCCATTTCTATATAAAATGGTTCGATCATCCTTTGATATTTCGCAATCTCTTTCTTTGTCATCATCGTCTTCCTTTTAATTTTCATTACCTCGTTACCTCGCCGGGCCATGGCGGCCGCCGCGAGTTGGGTTTTTGATACAGGTGTTTATGATCATCGTGCGGATGTCCTTGAATGTCCGCCCGCAGAATTTGCAGGTGAAATCGCCAGAAACGTCTTCAGGTTTATATGTTCATCATTCATCATGGATTCACTTACTCCCAAGATATGCGATAACGCTCTTTCTCCATTCCTCATACATGGCAACCATCCGCCTGTGTGCGGCTTCTATAAATGACATCGCCATCGTTTCCTCAAAGGTCATTTTGTCGCTCTTCAACTCCAAGAAAATTTCGTCAAAGAAGAGTTCACGTTTGCGCACCGGATCAAGGTAGTAGACCCAATCCTCGTGGTTTCCCTTACTTCGGTTCATGGTAAAAGGAATGGCAGCGTAGTTCCCGTTCGACCATATCCATGCGTTGCAAACCTTCTGATAGGCACCCATTGTAACCCCCTGTCGGCTCACCCAACTTTTGGGTATGATGTGATCAATATCCCACGGTCTATTGTGGCCAGTGAGAAACTTCGTCTCCGCAGGATCGTATCTGAACTCTTCGTTGAAATACCTGCGCGTGGCAAAGATTACCAGCTCTCTTTGCGACCAGATTCTGTCAAATAACGC
>JAEEHO010000287.1 GCA_016280845.1 Paludibacteraceae bacterium
GTTGTTCGCGAAGAAGATCGTTGACGGTCTTGACAGGATTGAAGGTCGATATCGGCACCTCTACGAAGATGGTATTCCAGCGACTCATTGCGCCGTTCCAAAGGCCCGGCAACTCGAGCGCCAGCAGTTCCTTGCCATCCTTGGACTTATTGGAAATGAAACCTGTTTGCGGGTCAACGTACTGAGGCAGGTCAAACGGTTTGCCTTCGTAGTCGCGGATTGCGCAGACTAGATCCACCGGATTGAAGTGCGTGGATTTAGCCATCAGTTCCGGATCACTAATCTGCGTCGATTCGAGAATCTGGCAAGAGATGGAGCCATCGGTTTCGCGAACGAGGAACGGTCCGCCGCCCGGTTCTCCGGTGTTCTTCACCACGCCGCAGACGCGAATAGGACGATTGAGTTTTGCACGCTCTTCGTCCGACAGATTCGGATTCTTCAGTGCTTCGAAGATACGTTTCTGCTCAGTCACCAGCACACCGGCAAGGATTTGCTTGTAGCGAACGGTATCTTTTTTCAAACGATCGGGAACGACATTGTCGATATTCTTGATGAAGACGATATCTGCATCTTGATGATTCAGGTTCTCTATGAGTGCGCCGTGTCCGCCCGGACGGAAGAGCAACTTGCCATCCTTGGTGCGGAACGGAGTGCCGTCGGGATTGGCAGCCAGTGTATCGGTGCTGGGCAGTTGTTCGGAGAAGGTGACATCATAGCGGACGTTATATTTGTCTTCGAACTTCTTGAGATTGTCGGCTATGTGCTGACGGAAGAGCGGCAGATGGTCATGGCTGACAGTGAAATGAAGATAGACCGTCGGCTTGCCTCCTTTGGCATTCTCTTCGGCGCAATACTGCGCACCTTCTACCAGGTGCTCGAGTGCAGGAGTGCGTGCGCCGTCACGGTACTTATGGAAAAGCAACAGTCCCTTAGGCAGTTCGCCGTAGTGCATGTCTTGCAGCAGATAGCGCACGGCGTCTTGTCCCTCCTTGCCCGCCAACTGCGGACCAAAGGCGAACTTATCCATGTTAGACAAAAACTCGTGAATAAAAGGTGTCTCTACCCCATCCTCCAGGTACTGGAACAGATTCTTGAACATACGGCTGGCAGCGCCGCTTGCGGGAACGAACTTCAGGATCTTGTGTCCCTCGCGCAAGTAGTCTTGCCATGCCTCGATATACGCCTCTTGCTCAGCGCGTTTAGGAGCCAAAATACCATTCTTAACGCTGGCAGGTCCAACGATGTCAAGGGCCGGGAAGCCGTTACGCAGATGCTCTAACTGCTCCTCCGCTTTTTCTACGGATATACCCCGTTCTTGCAATTGCTCGAGGTCTTGTAGTGTGAAATTACTCATGATATATTTTGTGTTTTTAGTGTCATTTTTCATTGGCGGTGCAAAGTTACTACAATTTTCTGACATACGCAAATTTTTGTTCTGATTTATGCAATAGTAATCATATTGATATTAAAATTTTGAAAAAAACATATATGTGGTGATTTGAGCAAACGATGTTTTTTAGGTTTATGTCTTTTGAAGGCTTTTACTCGTCAGAGTGTGGAGTGAGGCGACGAAACGATTCGGGAGCTTGCTCACGGAGAGTTTTAGCGAGCACACAAAGAGCAAAGCTCTAAAGCATTCAAAAGGGTTTTATTGGTTTTTGCTACTTTACATAGGACACTAATGATAGTGAATGGCAAATTAAAATGCATTTTACTTGCACATTCGGATTTTTTGTAGTAATTTTGCCGCCGATTTTGTAATGAGACTACTTATCCGCCTAATTAGAACATAGTGCTATTTATTCTAACAACATTTACAAAAATGAAAAAGATTTTCTCAGGAATTCTTCTCCTGTTTATGGCTTTGACTGCTTTTGCAGCTCAGCGTACAGTAGAGGAAGCCGCTGCTCTCGCAGCACAATTCTTCAACGCTCAGCCGGCTCAAAAAGGCATCAAACGTGCCCCTATGAAAGCTGCAAGTATGCGTTTGAATCAACAAGTGGCAAAGCCCAATTCTTCGGAACCGGCTTTGTATGTGTACAACAATCCTAACGGTGGTTGGGTTATCATCTCGGCAGATGACAACGCCCACACGGTTCTTGCTTACTCAGACAAGGGCACTTTTGACGGCAGCAAGTCGAACGTAGCCTACATGCTGGATTACTATGCAGAGCGCATCGCCAAGGCACAGCCTATGACAGATGAGCAGAAAGCGAAACGCGTGAAGAAAGAGGAAGATCCCTACGCTTACGCAACAATTACTCCGCTGTTGGGCGTTGACGCTGAAGCAATCCAATGGAATCAAGATACTCCATGGAACAATATGTGCCCAATCGATGGCGCAGACGACACCCATTCCTATACCGGTTGTGTAGCCACTGCAGCAGCGCAGATTATGCGTTTTTGGAAATGGCCGGCACAGGGAGAAGGAGCAACGGCATATTCTTGGGAAAGCGATGGCGGAGGTTTCGGCAAAGAGAGCGTTGATTTCTCTACCGGAATCTATGACTGGTACAACATGTTACCCCAATACAAAAACGGTCAATACACCCAAGAGCAAGCAGATGCAGTAGCTCTATTCATGTACCATGTAGGTGTTGCTACCCATATGGGTTATGGTGGTCACGCCACAGGCGGTAGTGGTTCATCCGGAACCGGTATGCTCAAAGCAATGCACGAGTTTTTCGGGTACACCCAAGCTACTCACCACAAGAATTGGGACCAAAAGACTCATTTGGAGACGGAAATTGCCTTTGAGACAGAGTTGAAAGCCGGTCGTCCTATTTTCATGGGGGGTAACTCACATGCTTTTTTATGTGACGGAGCAGACGGCCAAGGCAGATTCCATATCAACTGGGGTTGGGGCAGCGCGAGCGACGGCTATTACTACCTTTACGCATTGGATCCTAACGACGAGGGTATTGGAGCTTCGACTTCCGGCGGAAGTTACTCAAAAGGTATGGACTGTTTCTTTGGCCTCGAACCGGAAAAGAGTCGAACACATGCAACCGGCATTTCTCTGGATCAAACCAGCATGAGTTTATTGATCAAGGAATCGAAGAAACTGGAGCCGACAGTAACACCGGACAATGCCAGCAACAAGGGAGTATATTATGTTTCCAACAATGAGAACGTTGCTACCGTGGACTACAAAGGCAAAGTAACCGGTATATCTGCAGGTACAGCAACCATCACCGCAAAGACATGCGACGGCAATCTCGCCGCTACATGCGCAGTTACAGTTACTAACGAATATGCCTCGGCAGTTGAATATGCCAAATTGAATGTCGGTTCATTGAATTGGACCAGTCCGAATTGGCAATTTATCGTCTATGACAATAGTTGGTATCCTTGGGTACAATTCTATTTCAAGGCGGGCAGCGGCTACTCTATCGCCGGCACACATAATTTAGCCAAAGTTGAAGTATGGCCGGACGCATCGGATCCTAATTATGCGTATTCCAACAAGAGCTGCGGTTGGATCAACTTTATATGTATCGGCAAGGGCGATGGTCCTTCTCATCAAGGAAATACATACCGATATGAATCCGAGTTCATCGGTGAAGGCGGACTGACATACCACGTATGCGATACAATGGAGATATACTACAAGCATGAAGAAAAAGATGCAAACGATAGTGTCATCAATGTCACCTATTATCCGATGGATGACAACGTTGGTGATGGCAGAGAGTACGAACTGACATTCATCGCTTTTGGCGATACGTTCTGCACTACTATCTCCCACAACCACACGTTCAGTTTCCCGTTTGACGAGCCACTCATCAATTGCAGCAACAAAGTGTTTGTTGGTTGGACAACCGTAGAGAACTACAGTAGTACAACGGCACCCTCCCTTGCCAAATTAGGAGACCCGATCAGCGCTAACACAACCTACTATGCTGTATTTGCAGAACCGGACGGCAACACAACAGACTACTCTGAAGTTGCATCAATGACCTTCGCTACACATAGTGCAAATGGTAGCACTTGGTACGATCCAGGCTATAGTTTTGATGAGATTGACAACCTTATTGAATCAAGCAACAACATGACCATCAACACCGGCGCATGGCTGCGCGAAGGCGTAGGCGGTTTGCGATTAGGCGGAAGCGATACCGGCTACAAACGCGACAAAGGAGAACAAGGATTCATTACATTCGACTTGACAAATGCTGCTACCATATCCAAAGTGGCTGTAAATTGCTCAAAGAAAGATAGTAATTCCAAAGGCAAATTGTGGGTCGATATCAACGACGTTCATAGCCAAAATCCTATCGTTTATGGAGAGGATGCAGTGTACATTCCGAACAAGCCGACAAGCGCTAATTCGTTAACGCTCGCTACTTCTCGCAGAGATGTATATATTCGCTCGATAACTCTGTATACCGGTGGAGGATCAAGCTACACCAACTACACCACCGTTTCTTGCGACGATGTTCCATCTGCTATCATCAACAATAGCGAGTGTACGAAGAGTGATGCTAAGAAGGTGATTGAGAACCACAGTCTCTACATCATCCGTGGCAACGAGAAGTTCAACATCTTCGGACAGAAGGTGAAATAACACACCCATTTTGTTCTATGACCGTCCACTGGACGCTCAATCGGGCAAAGCCCTTCACCTTTGGAAGGGGGAGAAGGGAGATTGGAGATTTTAAATTTTCCAATTTCAAATATCAAATCTAAAATAATTTTCCCGTCTTGGGCTATAGGCCTGAGGCGGGATTTTTTGTGTTATGCCGACCCGATGCATGTTTCTTTTACAATTCCTCCTGTTGTACTGTCTTACAGCCATTAAGATTAAGTAATTATTATGTCGTTATTATGTGATTATTATGTTGTTATTATGTTACTAATATGTTCGTCAGCGAATCACACCGTGACCTCAACGTAACCACGACGTAACCTCAACGTAACGGTAGTAATTTACGCCTAGTGCTAATCCTCTAACCCCTTAACCATTTCTATAAATTTCGGTGTAAAAGTGTACAATATGGCATGATATTTAAGTTTTTGGCAAAAAAAATTAAAAATAATTTGGATTATTGGTAAATTTGATATACCTTTGTCGCCAAATTGGCTTATTGGGCAAAATAAGATTTGCCGAATAGGAGCTAATAGTATTAACTTAACGTTATAAAAAACAACTCACTTATGAGAAAGTTCTTTATCGGAATCCTTCTTGTTGCTATGTCTGCGACAATCTTTGCCGCACCTCGTACAGCAACAGAAGCGGCTGCACTCGCAGCACAGTTCTCCAACTCTCAGATTCAGAAAAGCGGCCTGAAGAAAGCCGCCAAAGCGAAAGCTGCTGACATGAGTTTGGTTCACCAGGTAGCAAAGCCGACTAACATGTTTGAACCGGCTTTGTATGTATTCAGCAAGCCACAAGGCGGTTGGGTAATTGTATCGGCAGATGACAATGCCTATGATATTCTCGCTTATTCAAACGAGGGAGAATTCGGCATCAACCCGAATGCGGAATATATGCTGGATTACTACGCAGAGCAGATTGCTTTGGCTAAGCCGCTGACAGCAGATCAAAGAATCAGACGCGCAAAGGCCGAAGATCACGAATATGTTACCATCGCTCCGCTGTTGGGTGAAGATAACAGATGGTATCAGCGTACTCCGTACAACTGGTTCTGTCCTATGGACCAGGCTGACGACACACGCTGTATGACAGGTTGTGTAGCGACTGCAGCTGCATTGATTATGTATCACTTCCGTTATCCTGCAACAGGTATGGGTGCACGCGCATACGATTGGAAAAACGTAGGTGGCGGTTGGGGTCATGAGTATGTAGATTTCTCCACCGGCAACTACGATTGGGACAATATGATACAATCATATCACGGTTCTTACACACAAGCTCAAGGAGAGGCTGTTGCCAAACTGATGTATCACTGCGGTGTTGCCACCCGCATGGAGTACGGTGGTGAGGTGACCGGCGGTAGTGGTTCCGGCGGAACAACTATGGCAAAAGCAATGCACGAAAACTTCGGTTATACATTGGGTGTCAATCACAAAGGGTTGGATACCGTGCCGTATATTGAGGTGGCAACAGCTTTCGAGAACGAACTGAAAGCCAATCGTATTATTATGATGGGCGGTAATGCTCATGAGTACGTTTGTGATGGTGCAGACGGCGAGGGTAAGTTCCATATCAACCTCGGTTGGGATGGAATGTCAAACGGATACTATAATCTGCAGGCCATCGTAGCAACAGAAGGCGTACCCGGTAATTACTCCAAAGGTATGAGTTGTATCTTCGGTATCGAGCCGGAGAAGGAGGAGGACCGCATTCATACCACCGGTGTCTCCTTGGATCAGCACGAATTGAGCATGGAGGTCGGCGAGCAAGTATATGTAGACACAACCGTTTATCCGGAAAATGCTACCAACGTAGGTGTTCATTTCTACTCGACAGACGAGAGCGTCGCTACGGTAAATTACAAGGGAATAGTGACCGCACAGAAGGCCGGTCATGCCTTCATTAAAGTCGTTACTTTCGATGGCGGTTATACCGATTCTTGTAAGGTAACTGTGACTAATGAAAGCCAAAATGAGGACCAAGAGGAAAACACCTTGCAGGAACTTGTATTTGATAGTTTTGATGGATGCAAGTTCAGCGAATCCGAAAATTTGTACAAATTCTATCTTCAAGACTTGTCTCACGGTCAATATCCGTATATCAAGTTGAAGTTGACTCCTCTCTATTCTGACAGAAAAATTGTCGGAACTTATGATATTAAAGACATGGAAACATGGATTACCACCAAGAAAGCATTTAGGACCAAATCCGGTACGCTGAATATAATTTGCCTTGATGGTGCCACCCACGAGTATAAGTTTGATGGCTTTTTCTACGATAACGACGGACAAGGATACTCATTCACTTATACGTCGGTCGTTAATTTGACGAGCGGTGGAACTCTGTTGGACGAAACAAGCGCAGAAATCACTTTCATATCCATGGGTGATACTCTTTGCACCACGTTTACTAAAAATGGCAAATTGGCATTGCCTACTCAAAAGCCGTTGAGCTGTAACGAGATGCAGTTTATCGGTTGGACCGCAGAGGAGAATTACAACAGCGATGTTGCACCGACTCTGGTTCACGACGGCGATGCGGTTAGCAGCAACATGACTTATCATGCAGTATTTGCAACTCCTAATGGTTCTGCCCCATACGAAGAAGCAGCTTCTATCCAGTTCAAGGCTGTCGCAGACAATGACAGTTCATGGTACTTCCGTCCTAATGGAAAAGCAGAAGCAGGCCGTGACTTGATGACAGACTATGTCGAATCATCAAATAACATGAATATAATTGGCGGCGCATGGGTGCGCGAGTGCGCAAAGGGTTTGAAACTCGGTGCGTACAAGACCGATAATGCTTATGGCATCAGCACCAACTACGACAAGGATAAGAACAAATATGCATATATCGTGTTTGGCTTAGATCATAGCGCTACTATCAGCAAGATAACCATCTCCGCAGAGACAACTTCCAGTCATGACGACGGTAGAATGCTGGTTGATCCAAACGGAATACACTCGCAATCGCCTATTGTCTATGGCGACGATATAGAGTATATCCTAAACGAGCCGATGAACACGACCTCGTTGAGTCTCGCCTTGAACCACCGTGCAGCAGCTATCAAGAATATCAAGCTCTACACCGGCGGTACCAGTTATATCGGTTATACAACCACTACCTGCCCTATCCACTCTATTGGTGTTGCTTCGGTAGATCATGGTAGTGTGGTTCCTAACCTGAACGAAGCTAATGCAGAGGATATGGTGACCATCACCGCTACCCCTGAAACTGGATATAAGTTGAAGTCGTTGAGCGTGAAAGACGCTAACAACAACGACATCGCAGTATTTGATGGTGAGTTCTTCATGCCGGCAAGCGACGTAACCATATCGGCAGTATTCGAGGCTGTTGAGTATGGTATCACAGTAGAAGACGCTGCCCATGGTTCTGTCAGCACCAACAAAGCAACAGCTTTCGCAGGCGAGACCATCACTATCACCGCAGAACCGGAAAATGACAACTACGAGTTGACTTCTATCAGCGTGGTTGACGCAGATAGCCAGGCAGTAGCAGTAGAGAATGGTCAGTTCATCATGCCTGCAAGCAATGTGACCGTTTCGGCTACATTCAGCGCAATACAATATAATATCAGTCTTGAAAACCCGGAGAATGGTACAATCAAGTCGGATAAGGCAACTGCTGCCGCAGGCGAAGTAGTAACAATCACTATTCAGGCTAATGACAAATATACACTGAGTTGGATCAACGTTTATTCAGCAGTAGCAGGCAACATCGCTGTAGATGAGAACAACCAGTTCATCATGCCTGCAGGAGATGTAACCATTAGCGCAGGTTTTGCTCTAATCAAGTACGCTATCACCAAGAATAGTACAGAGAACGGCACTATCAGTTGCATCACTGAAGCAGCAGAAGGTCAGACCGTCACTATCGGTATCAACCCGAGCACCAACTACCGTTTGGCTTCGCTGAGCGTGAAGGATACAGCTGACAACGAGATCGCAATTAGCGAAGACAACAAGTTCACCATGCCGGCAAGCGCAGTAACTATTTACGCTGAGTTTGAGCGCATATATAACGTCAACATCAGTACCTCTATCGTCAATGGTAGTGTAGTAGCTGACCCCGCTCAAGCAGCAGCAGGCGAAACAGTAACTCTGACTGCTAGTGCGGAGAGTGGTTACAAACTCACGTCTCTGAGTGTTTCCGGCGGTCCGAAGATTGGTCAGATCCAGGTAGACGAGAATAACCAGTTCATCATGCCGGCAGCTAACGTAACGGTAATGGCATACTTCGAACAAGAGATCAAGGAATATGGTATTATGGTAGTGCCTAACATCAAGAATGGTTCTGTTGCAGCTGACTACACTAAGGCAGCTGAGGGTCAGACCGTAACTCTCACCGTTGAAGCTGCTGATGGCTATAAGTTGGAGACACTGA
>JAEEHO010000288.1 GCA_016280845.1 Paludibacteraceae bacterium
ATACAAGAAATATTTGGAATGCACGCATTATTAACAAGCCGATAATATTAACAATAAGAGGAACCAACAGGAAATAAATAGTATACTCACTTTGAAAACAACGAATACACGTGTCATATACCACTATGCAGATCTCAATGACAGCCAAGATAATTCCTACTATTTTTTGCAGACGAGAGATGTCATTCGTTGAATAGAACCATAAAGGAATCATAGCTAACACGTAAATTGCGTATGCAATTACGAACAAACCAGGAATTGCAGCAGGCATTGGGAAGCCAAATTCATTATAATTACCAATAATGCTTGCGAGATTAATTGCCGCAAGTAAAGCAATTAGAACGAATGCCCAATTGACAACACGAAGTATTATATAAAAGAGGCGTTTCATTTTTGTTTCTGATATTTAAATTTGTATGGTTTATTGCCGGTAGAGAACATGCGGCGCTCTAACGAAAGAATTAGTTGAACATCAAAATAGATTGATAGTTCTTTACCATTCTTAGTAACAACGTCCATCACGTCGCACATAGAAGACGTTAACATTTGTTGCTTGAGTTCCACCTGCATCACATAATTCATAATGGTGTACTCGTCATTAACACAGACCACATGCAACGCAGTCTTAGCACTCGATGCGTCACCCGTCACGAAAATAGCATCAAGAAGTCGGTCATATTGCCACAAATATTTAAGGGTGGTTGGAGAATCGTTTACTTTATACGCCAAAATAAAGCGAGTACGGAGCGCACCCAAATTTAACGGAGAAACAGACAAAACTGAGTCTACATATATAACCACCAAATAGCGGAGCACCTTCTCTTGGCGTTCGGAAATGATTTCGTATTCTGTTATATAGGGTCAATACATTGGAGCATCAGAGGCTCTCCTTCAGTATCTCTTTTATGTCTTCAGCTGTGAGATCGAGATAACCGGCAGGGAAGATTTCCGTGGTTGAAACGATGTCGTCTATCATCTTCTGTGTGGCGCCTATCTCGCTGATAGTGAGCGGCAAACCTATTTCCTGCATCCACTGGCGGAGCGCTTCCATACCTGCTTCGGCTATCTCCTTATCCGAAGGCTTATGGTTGAATGTTGAGGGCTGAATTCCCCATACGTTCTCGGCAAAGCGGACAAACTTAGCCAACCCTTTCTCCATCGCACGGCGGTAATAGGCCATAGAGCAAGCCGCCAAGCAATATCCGTGCGGCGCGTGAGTCCATGCGCCCAACGAGTGGCCGATCATGTGTACCATCCAATCTTCGGTTTTTCCGCATTTGATGAGCGTATTGAGCGCCCAAGTGGCAGTCCACATGATGTTGGAACGCGCCTCATAGTCTTGCGGATTCTTCACGGCCGCACGCGAAGCAACGATGAGGCTGCGCATGAGACCCTCGGAGATATAATCGCTGGTATTGTCGTCAAAATCAGAGAAATACTGCTCCATGATGTGATTCATAATATCGTATATGCCGGCTTTCATCTGCTCAACGGGCACAGTCATGGTGAATCGCGGGTTGAGGATGGCGAATTTCGGCATCAGACGGCTGTCGAATACGTGACCTAATTTGTTATTGTTGGCTGCGTCGGTAATGACCGAACCGCCGTTCATCTCGCTGCCTGTGCCGGCCATCGTTAGAATACAACCAATGGGCAGGATACGTTGGCCCTTGGACGGTTGGTTGCCTTCCTCCCAAAACGCTTTCCAGTAATCGCCTTCATAGAACACCGATGCCGCTACGCCTTTCGAGTAGTCGCACACGCTGCCGCCGCCGAGCGAGAGTATCCAGTCCACCTTGTTCTCACGGGCAATGCGGATACCTTCGTCCAGTTTCTCCAGCGTCGGATTGCTCATCACGCCCGGATTTTCCACAATGGTCTTTCCGCCTTCTCGCAGAATAGCCACCACTTTGTCGTAGATGCCGTTGCGCTTGACGCTGCCGCTGCCGTAATTGAGCAGCACGCGCTCGCCGTAGTTTGCCAACTCGCCTTTGAGATTGTCCAAAGACGCTTCACCAAAATAGAGTTTGGTGGGATTGTAGTACGTGAAGTTACCTTGCATAGTATGAGGGATTATTGTTTTGTGTCAAATCCGCTGCAAAAATACAATAAAAAATTGGTTGTCGCAATAGTTGATAGCATTTTTATTCGCATATCAAACGCGATATCTCTTCAGTGTGACGTCGGCATGGCGGCACGACCGGAATTGGTCATGAGGCCGCGCTGCTCCAAGTCCGCACAACGTTGCTTGTTCAGTTCAGTCCAATGACTGCCTTTGCGACGAGGCGACAGCCGTTGTGCGCATCGTCCATCAGCTAATCGTTTGACCGTGCTGTCTATCCAACCGAAACATAAGGCTTCTTCGACGACTTCTAGGTAGGGGATACAATCGGTACGCGGTATCTTCGTACGGTACATCGTCACCCAGCACTCCTTCGCTGTTGTATGATTTGCCATGAGCCATTCCCGCAGTTGAGAACGACTGGTAATTTCTAACAGAAGCGTTATCTTCATCTTATTCTATCGGAAAATCGAAGTAGGTATCCGGGTACGGTTCGTTGGCAAGCGTGAAATGCCACCACTCGCTATCGATACCTTCGAAGCCGTGACGTGCCATCGCATTACGAAGAACAAGTCGATTCTCTGATTGTCTGTATAACGGGCAACGATAATCCGGATGGCTCTCATCTCCGAACCAGTCGAACGGCGAACCCATATCGAGTTCTTTGCCCGTAGCGGCATCGATAAGCGTCAAGTCAACCGTCGAACCGCGGCTGTGGCTTGAGCGGGCATAGATATATCCTTGCTCAAACAAGAGACTCTTGTCCACCATCGGATAGAACACGGCTTTCATCGCTGTGTCTTGTATATCTTCCGCCCAACGGATGAAATGGTTGACAGCGCGTTGCGGACGGTAGGTATCCCATATCTTCAGACGATAGCCGTTCGCCTTCAGTTCATCGCTCACGGCTTTGAGCGAGTCGGCAGCTTGCTTGGTCATCAACGCTAGCGGACGTTCGTATCCGTCAATTCGTGCGCCTACAAAATTATAGGTGCTGTAGTAGCGAATCTCAAGAATAACGTCCGGAATAACTTCAGAC
>JAEEHO010000030.1 GCA_016280845.1 Paludibacteraceae bacterium
AGGTACGGCTTACCTGTGCGCCACCGAACGAACGGTTGTCCAGCAATCCGCCGTATTCGCGAGCGAAAGGAACGCCTTGTGCTACACACTGGTCGATAATATTGTTACTTACCTCAGCCAAACGATATACGTTAGCTTCGCGTGCACGATAGTCACCACCCTTGATGGTATCGTAGAACAGGCGATAAACGCTATCACCGTCGTTCTGGTAGTTCTTGGCTGCGTTGATACCGCCCTGTGCTGCAATCGAGTGAGCACGACGCGGCGAGTCCTGAATACAGAAGTTCAGTACGTTGAATCCCATCTCAGCCAACGATGCAGCTGCCGATGCACCGGCCAAACCTGTACCTACAACGATCACGTCCAAACGACGCTTGTTGGCCGGGTTAACCAGTTTCTGGTGGTTCTTATAGTTTGTCCATTTCAACTCCAGTGGGCCGGCAGGAATTTTTGCCATTTCCGGAGTGATGATATTTTGTTCATTCTTTGTAGCCATGATGTCAATTTCTATTTAATCATTTACATTTTTTAGCAAAGCATGCCGATGCCTACGCCTAAGTAGTAGAGAACAACAGCAGCGAACGGCAGAACTACCAAAGTAGCAACCACAGTGCTGATCACCTCAACGCGTTTCTGCCATTTCAGGTTGTTCAGTCCCATAGAAGTCATAGCAGAACCTACACCATGATTGAGGTGCAACCACAGTACTACGAACCACAGCAGGTAGAGTCCGCAGTAAACTTGGCCCCAAATAGGAGTAGTGAACAACTCCTTAACGTAAGCGGCTCCGTTCTGAGGATCGAATGCTCCGGTCTCGATTCCGGTGAGTTCTGCAAATTGCATCTTGAACCAGAAGTTGTACAAGTGCAGGCAGAGGAAACCGAGAATGGTGAAGCCCAACACGAGCATGTTCTCCGACTCCCATGTTACACCCTTCTTCTTGTCAGTTACCGCGTAGCGACTGTTGCCGCGAGCTGCACGGTTCTGTGCGGTCAGATACAGACCGTAGCAGAAATGTACTAATACTAAGAACGCAATGCCCAGTGAACCGATTACAGCATACCAGTTTGCACCGAGCAAACTGCAAATCGTGTTGTAGGCCTCTTCGCTGAATACCAGCGCAAGGTTCATACATCCGTGGAACAGCAGGAAGAATACCAGCGCAGCTCCACTGAGGGCCATTACAAATTTACGGCCGATTGATGAATCTTTTAACCACATAATGATAGTGAATAATGAATAATTAATAATTTTGTTATGATTTGTTTTCTGTTCGTTTGCTTTTCTTCCATCTAAGCACATAACACATGTGCGCAACATATACGCTTGAGCACGCACTCACAAAATGCGGTGCAAAATTAGTAAAAAAAAATGACATGAGCAAATCTTAACTGATTTTTTATTCGTTTGTATGCAGTAACGCTTTTTTTTTGCCTCTTATCCCCGCCTACTCTACTATCCTCAGTACCCCATAAACTGCCTCTCGTAACCTATAATTTCCTGTCGGGGTTTCATCGAGGTTTTGTCGAGGTTTTGTCGAGGTTTTGTCGAACTCATTTCGGAGGCGATAAGCAATCGGCAATTATTTCATTCCTTCGCTTCGTTTAGCATTTATGCGCCGCATATATACCTACAACTCTTTTCTATATTCAGACGCAACAACAGACAATCAACCAAAACCAGCAAAGCACTGATTGTCAATAGTCTATATATCCACACCGCCGATAATCCGCACACCATCACCGGCCAATAGGCGAAGTAATTTCTCTTATACCGACAAAAAACGATGCACCTGAAAAGATGCATCGTTTTTTTATTACTATCAGTTCGATTAGTGAATCCAGCGAACGTAGCAGAAGTCCATGCGGTGAGGCAGCAAATCGTTGTGCGGGTACATGCGCAGACCGAACTTCATGCCGCCGGCGTAGTCAAGCTGGTAGGTCAGCTCGAAGAACAAATGGTTGCCTTCTACTTTAACCAGTTTGAGAGGCTCTACCTCATAGAGTTTATCGTTGTTGTGAGTCGATGTACGGATAGCCACCAGATCAATACCTAAGCCCTTGTCATTCAGACTCTTGGTATCAACCTCTACGGCCAAACGAATCTTGTCACCCACGTTCTGATGATTCAGATCCGGTGATTCAACCTTAACTACTTCAATCTCGTCCCAGTGAGCCACCATATTCTCTTTCCATGCAGCTATCTCCTTGGCTACCTTGTAGTTGTCTGCCTCCAGGAGAGCGTGACGTTTAGCCAACTTGTTGTAGAACTTAGCGAAATAGTCGTCCATCATTCGCTTCATGGTGAAGCGCGGCGTGATCTTGGTTACCGAATTCTTGATATACTGAACCCACTCTGGGCTGTAGCCCTTCGAGTTCTTTGCATAATAGAGCGGAATGATCTCATTCTCAAGCAACTGATAGATTGTTGCAGCATCCAATTGATCCTGGTGAGCTTGGTTCTCGTAGGTGCGTTTCTCGGTCAGATACCAACCGGCTTTCTCTACGTAACCCTCGTACCACCAACCATCCTTGACGGAGAAGTTGAGCACACCGTTCATCTGTGCTTTCTCGCCTGATGTACCCGATGCCTCCAACGGACGTGTCGGCGTGTTGAGCCATATATCTACACCCGAGATAAGGCGCTTAGCCAAACGCATATCGTAGTTCTCGAGGAAGATGATCTTACCGAGGAACTGCGGCATACGGCTGATCTCGATGATACGCTTAATCAGACCCTGACCACCGCCGTCAGCAGGGTGAGCCTTACCGGTAAAGAGGAACTGAACCGGATAATTCGGGTTGTTAACCAACTTGTCGAGACGCTCCAGGTCTGTAAACAACAGGTGCGCACGCTTGTAGGTGGCGAAACGACGACCGAAACCGATAATCAGGTTGTCGGCATTCATCTCGTTCAGGGCGCGTACGATACGCGCAGGATCGCCCTGGCTCTGCATCCAGTCCTCGCGGAACTGCTCTTTGATGTAATCAATCAGTCGGCGTTTCAACTCCATACGGGTTGCCCAGATTTCTTGGTCAGGTATGTCGTTGTAAGGCTTCCACATATCCAGGTTGGACTGATCGTTCATCCATCCCTTCGGCAAGTATTTCTGATATACTTTCTTCCACTCACTGGCAGCCCATGTCGGCATGTGAACACCATTGGTCACATAGTCAACGTGCAGTTCTTCAGGGAAATAGCCCGGCCATACCGGCGAGAACATCTTCTTGCTGACTTCGCCATGCAGCCACGATACACCGTTTGCCTCCTGGCAGGTGTTGAGTGCAAAGACGGACATCGAGAATTTCTCGTTGTTGTCATCCGGGTTGGTACGACCCAGACCGATCAGGTCATGCCACTCAATGCCGAGTTTGTCGGCATATTCGTTCATATACTTTTGGAACAGTCCTTCTTCAAAATAGTCGTGTCCTGCCGGAACCGGAGTGTGACAGGTGTACAGACCGCTGGCGCGAACCACTTCTTTGGCTTGGTTGAAGGTCAATCCTTCTTCCTGTACCAGGTCCACGAGGCGTTGCAGACCCATCAGAGCTGCGTGACCCTCATTACAGTGATATACATCCTTCTTGATACCCAGCTTCTTGAGTGCCAGCATACCGCCTATACCCAGCATCACCTCCTGCTTGATACGGTTCTCCCAGTCGCCGCCATAGAGTTGGTGCGTGATCTGACGGTCCCATTCGCTGTTCATCTCGTTGTCTGTATCCAGCAGATAGAGGTCCATACGACCTACTGCCACTTTCCACAGATAGGCCTTAACGGTACGACCCGGATAAGGAACCTCGACTACCATATTCGAGCCGTCTTTCTCCTTCATCTGCGTGATCGGCAGATTAGAGAAGTTCTGTGCTTCGTATTTGGCAATTTGTTGGCCTTCCGGACTCAGTGTCTGTGTGAAATAACCATAGCGATAGAGGAAACCGATAGCCGTCATATCGACGTTGCAATCACTGGCTTCCTTGATATAGTCACCGGCCAATATACCCAGACCTCCCGAGTAGATCTTCAGTACGTGAGTCAGTCCGTACTCCATCGAGAAATAGGCAATTGTCGGTTTATTCTTGTCTTTAGGAGTGTCCATGTACTTGCGGAACGCAGCGTACACATCGTTCATTTTTTTCAGGAAATCTTCGTCCTTCGAGAGTTCCACCATGCGGTCATAGCTGATGGTATTCAACAGCACAACAGGGTTGGAACCGGCGCGGTGCCACGCCTCGCGATCAATCTGGCGGAACAAATCCTTGGCTTCTGTATTCCAAGTCCACCACAGGTTGTAGGCAATCTCTTGCAATTTGCTCAGGTCAGCTGGAAGAGTGGCATGAATGTAACACTCTTTCCAGAAAGTCTGGTTGACATTACTTACTTTAACTTGCATATATTTTTAGGTTTATATGGTTTCCTATTTTTTTGTTTTCTTTAAAAAAAGTGGCTGCAAAGGTACTACATTTTTTTTACATGTGCAAGAGGAAAACGTATTTTATTTGCGATTGTTAACTAAAGATTACTTATTTGCTGATAGAATATGTTCTGATTTTCTCTATGATTGCCGTACTTTGGGGCGGACTCTTCTCGGAGGCAATAGTTGTTCATTCCGAGTTAATCCTAGACTATACAGCGGATAGTTAGCAGACAATTAGCGGGCAATCTGCCGTAAATTCCGAGTTAGACCTAGGTGATTCCTAGGTTATACCTAGGTTATTCAGCCACTCTCGCGCCACTCTCACGCCACCTCAGATATGCCAATCGTCAACTACCTTTCAATCGAACAATCAATCGTACCTCGTCAATCGTCCAATCGTCAATCACCCTTCGTCCTTTCACCTTTCACCTTTGACCAACTTATATCCTCTGCCGCGCACAGCCATGATCTTGTAGCCGCACGGAATGAGCATATTGCGCAGATGGTTGATATAGACGCTGAGCGAACGTGACGCAAAGGCATTGTCCGCTTGCCACACTTCCGATAATATAAAATGGCGTTCCACCACGGTATCCTGCCTGCGGCACAACAGAAGCAGCACATCGTTCATGCGGCCGGAAAGATGCTGGTTGTCAAATGTTTGATGAACCGAATCGAAAACCTTGTCGCCTAAGGTAAACACGCGTTGTCTGTTCTCCTCCGCCGTGCGCAAACGCCTCAAGATAGCTTCTATACGGCATATGAGTATATCCATCGAAAACGGTTTGGTCTGATAGTCGTCACATCCTAACTGGAATGCACGCAGTTGCGACTCTCTGTCTGTGCGGGTTGTCAGCACTATCACAGGCAATAACGGAAAGACACGATGCACCTCGCGCAACAGTTGAAAACCGTTTATTCCTTCCTGTTGCACCTCTAATAATACCAGATCGTAGTGCGCTGTCTGCAGCCGGTCCATCAACTGCAAACCTGCTTCCAACAACTCCGCCTCATAACCTCTGCTCGACAAATAATCGGACAGAACGGTAGCCAAACTGAGGTCTCCGTCACATACTATTACACGTGTCTTTTGCATATTTGGCTGCAAAATTACTATTTTTTTTGCATATATCAAAATTTTTATGTAATTTTGCAGCCAAAACAACAATCGACTTATGAGTAAGGTACTTTTGATTTCCACCGGTGGCACTATCACGATGGTTCGTGACAAGAAAACTGGCGCGCTTAAACCAGCTGACATGAAGACGTTTAAGGCTTATATGCCCGAGCTCTTCACCGGCGACATCAAGGTGGACATCCAGGCTTTTGACCCTCTTTTGGACTCGTCTGACGTCGGACCGAGAAGTTGGGCCATGATGGCTAAGATGGTCTACGACAACTATGACAACTATGACGGATTTGTCATCTTGCATGGTACTGACACCATGTCCTTCTCCGGATCCGCGTTGTCCTTCATGCTGGAAAATATCCACAAGCCGGTAATCCTTACTGGTGCGCAACTACCTGTGGGTGTGCTCCGAAGCGACGCGCGAGAGAATCTGCTGACTGCTATCGAGATTGCTGCTTCTAAGGACGAGGATGGTAATCCTATTGTGCAAGAGGTCGCCATCTATTTTGAGGATCGTCTCTTCCGTGGTAACCGTACTACCAAGCGAAACGCAGAGCATTTCTCTGCTTTCAATAGTTACAATTATCCCGCGCTTGCCAAGGCCGGTGTACACATCACTTTCCAACGCCAACTGATGCTCTACACCGATCCGCAATTGCCGCTCTTGCTGCACACAGACTACGATACCAACGTAGCGGTTATCAAAATGTACCCGGGAATGCAGCGTGCCTATGTCCATTCGATTTTGCGTATCAAGGGACTCAAAGCCGTTGTTTTGGAAACCTTCGGTGCCGGTAACGCTCCGAGCAACAAATGGCTCTTCAACGAACTGCGGGCTGCTATCGACAAAGGTATCATCATCGTCAATAAGACCCAATGTAATACCGGTTCTGTTGAGATGGGACGATACGCCGTTTCGCTCGGACTGATGAAGGCAGGCGTCGTTTCCGGATACGATATCACCACCGAAGCGCTGCTCACCAAAATGATGTACCTGCTCGGTGAGTTCCCGGGCGATCCTGAGCACGTTAAACGACTGCTGCAGAAAAACCTCTGTGGAGAGGTTACTATCAACGACCGATAATACCGCAAACTTGAAAACACATTGATATAATACTAAACAAAACTCTTATGAAAAATTTAGACCCCAAAGGGCTGTGGAATAGTTTCTACAGTCTTACTCAAATCCCCCGTCCAAGTGGAAAACGCAAAGAAATTGCGGACTTTCTAATTAATTATGGTAAGAGTCTCGGTTTGGAGACGCTGCAAGATGAAATAGGCAACGTGCTGATTCGTAAACCCGCCAGCCCGGGTATGGAGAATCACCCGGGAGTTATTCTGCAAGGACACATGGACATGGTGCCGCAGAAGAATGGCGACAAGCAATTTGATTTCGAGAAAGATGCTATCCAAGCCTATGTAGAGGACAACGGCGAATGGGTAACAGCCGATGGTACCACTCTGGGTGCCGACAACGGTATCGGTGTTGCGGCTGCCATGGCTATCTTGGCTGACAAAAATGCCGTTCATCCGCCGCTGGAGGCTTTCTTTACCGTGGACGAAGAGACCGGTATGTACGGTGCTAACGATCTGAAAGGCGGATGGCTGCAAGGCAAATACCTGCTCAATCTGGATTCAGAGACCGAAGGCGAGTTGTACGTAGGCTGCGCCGGAGGTATCGATACTACCGCTACCTTTGACTATCATTCGGCTGAAACAGAAGAAGGCGATATCGCTCTGAAGGTTGAACTGAAGGGCTGCAAAGGTGGCCACTCAGGCTGCGATATCCACCTGCAACGTGCTAACGCCATCAAGTTGCTCTTCCGTTTCCTCAAGGATGCTGTGGCTAACTACGAAGCACGTCTGGCACACGTAGAGGGAGGCTCGCTCCGCAACGCTATCCCGCGTGAGGCTTCCGCTATCATCACTATCCCGCAGGATAGCTACCAGGATGTTCAAGACTTGGTTGACCGCTACGAAGATCTCTTCTTGCGCGAGTATGAAGGTGTCGACGGTGGTATTACGCTGACTGCCAAAGAGGTAGACTGTCCGAAGAAGGAACTGCCGGAAGATGTGCAGGACTTCCTGATTCACGCTGTCACTCTCTGCCCGCACGGTGTTTATCGTATGATTCCTGAGATGCCGGACATCGTTGAAACCAGCAATAACCTCGCTATGATACGCGCCGAGGAGAAATCCGATGAAGAAGGACGTATCGAAGTTTCCTGCTTGACGCGCTCCAGTGTCGAGAGCCGCAAAGAAGAGTTGGCTTCTATTATCCACTCGGCCTTCGCTCTCGCCGGCGCAGAAGTTAAGTTCAGCGGCGATTATCCGGGATGGGAACCTAACTTCAAGAGCAAACTGTTGGTAACGATGAAGACCGTCTATAAGCATGAGTTCGGTAGCGAACCGCGTATCGTTACTATTCACGCCGGACTGGAATGTGGTATCATCGGAGGCAAGTATGACGGAATGGAGATGATCTCGTTTGGTCCTACCATCGAGCACCCGCACTCGCCGGACGAGCGTGTCAATATTGCTACAGTTAAGAGATTCTACCGCTATATTCAGTCTGTCCTCAAGGCTCTCTGATAACGATATTAGAATAAACAAGAAAATAGGCAGCCACACGGCCGCCTATTTTCTTTATCCTCTAACCTTTCGCCTTTACTTACTCAAAACTTCCACTGCTTTCTTGGTGATTTCGTCGTCGCGTTCGAATAGCGGGAAGAATCCTTCGTCGCCAAGTATATTGCGCACAATGTAGGCGTTCAGCAGACGTATCAGCATAGGCTTCGATTTCTGAATCTCCGCTTGATTGGGCTCAATACCTTTGCCCTTGGCAAAAGCCACAAACTCGGTTGTCAAGTCTTGTTTCAGCAGATACTTCTCCAGCGACTGCCAGTCCTTGTACTGATTCAGTTGTTTGCGGTGCTCGTCGGTATATTTGTATGCAAATTGATATGTATAGGCCATGTTCACACAACGGTTGAACCATGGTGTATAGAGCGAAGTGTCACGACCTACAAACACATCCGGCATGATACCGCCGCCGCCATGCACTATTCGTCCGCCCTTCGTGCGATAGATGGTTGTGTCTGCAAAATGTACGCTGTCAGCCGAATAGAACTCACCGCGCTCATAGCGCTCGTACAACTCTTTCTGATAATCCGCTTGATCACCTAATTCGTACGGTTTCTGGATACAACGACCCGACGGCGTGTGATAGCGTGCTACAGTCAAGCGTACGGCACTTCCGTCCGAGAATGCTATCTGCTGCTGCACCAGACCCTTACCGAAACTGCGGCGACCTATTATCTGCGCGCGGTCATTGTCCTGCATCGCGCCGGCAAAGATCTCACTGGCCGAAGCCGAAAAATCGTCTATCAATACCACCAGCGGCACGTTCTTGAATCGTCCGCCGCCGTCGGCCTTGGCTTCATAACGCGGATAAGCACGACCTTCAGAATATACGATCATCTCGCCGCGGCTGAGAAACTCATTGGCCATACGGATGGACTGATCCATATAACCGCCGCTGTTCTCACGCAGGTCAACTATGTAACTCGTTGCGCCTTGCGATTTCAGTTCTGCCAAGGCGGATATAAATTCGCGATACGTGGTCTCGCCGAACTTGTTGACACGCACAAAGCCTATTTTGCCTGATTTCTGACGGCTCGCGGCAGAATGCTCTACTATGAACTTCGCATCCACCGAATTAACCGGTATATCTCCGCGCGTGATGGTGTAATACAGTATCTCGCCTGCGCCTGCGCGTTGCACGCCTATCTTCACTTTGGTGCCTTTCTGGCCACGCAACGTACGCATCACTTTCTCGTTGTTGATTTTCTTTCCTACAAAGAGACTGTCGTCCACCGATATGATCTTGTCTCCGGCCAGCACACCCACACCTTCGCTCGGACCGCCTGCTATGACTGCCACAATGCGCACGGTGTCTTGCTGAATGGTAAATTGCACACCTATGCCCGAAAACGAAGCGGCCAACTCAGAATTGACCATCTCCAGGTCTTTCTTGGGGATATATGCCGAGTGCGGGTCCAGTTTCTGAACCATCTCGCTCATCACCTCGTCGGTTATGCTGTCTATGTTGAGACTGTCCACATAGGCTTGTTCCATCAGTTGCAGCAGTTTGTCCACTTTCGACTGCTCTATACTCCAGTGTCCGTTCTGATAAACCAGCCGTTGTGCAGCGGCTTTCTGCGTCAGCGCCGATCCGATAAATATTCCCAGCGCCAGCCCTATGACCGTCAAGGTCGGATAAATATATTTCTTCATTTTTTCCGTTCTTTTTCTATGTTGTTGTGCCGGATGTTATCCGGTTCTTCATTGTCCATTAGACGCAGCCTATCTATTCTTTGTCATTCAAAAACACTACTTCTATTCCTGCGCGTTTCAGCAACTCCACACCGTCCATGATTCTATATTCTTCACCATAGACCACACGCTTGATGCCCGACTGAATAATCAGTTTCGAGCATTCCAAGCACGGACTGGCTGTCACGTATAGCGTTGCGCCGTCGGCCGAGTTGTTCGAACGCGCTACTTTGGTTATCGCGTTGGCCTCGGCGTGCAGCACATAGGGTTTGCTTATATTGTTTTCGTCCTCACATATATTTTCAAACCCCGACGGTGTACCGTTATAGCCGTCAGATATAATCATCTGATTTTTAACAATCAGCGCGCCTACTTTGCGGCGCACGCAATAACTGTTCTCCGACCATGTACGAGCCATGCGCATGTAGAGATAATCGCGTTTCGTTTGTTTGTCCATAGCTGTTCGTGTCAATTTTGCCCGCAAAATTACAACTTTTTTTTCATATACGCAAATACTATACCATTTTTTCTACCTGTCACACAAATTCTATACTCCGCACCCTGCACCCCTAGAGTGGGGTTTCTTTTTCTCCTTTTTATATAATACGCGCGCGCGCTGGAACCTCCCCAAATGACGAACTAGTGCCTAAAATGCCTTTCTACTGCAATTTGCACTTGACAAAGAAGCTTTTATGGCGCTATTTTAAACATTTAAGACGCAAATATCAAACAATAAGCACAAAAACGGCTTATTATGGCAAAAAAAAGACGAAAAAATTTGGTAATGTTAAATAAATGTTATACCTTTGTCGCCGTTTTGAGCGCAAATTGATATAAAATGTATCATATTTTAAGATTTTATTTACTATCTTTAATTTTTTTAACTAAAATTCTATGAAAAAGTTATTCTTCCTCGCTGCTGCAGCAATTTTTGCTTTCACAGCATGCGAAAAACAGCAATCCGAATTGAATTTGGAAGGCAATGTTAAGAAAGCCACTATTAGTGGTCAATTGGTTTACCTGCAGGATCACGCTGGTGCTGCTACCGAAGAAATCGCTGTTGCTAACCAGCGCGTTTATTTCGAGGTTGCTGGAACGACGTACAGCGGAACCGCAGCTTCGGGTAACCTCTATTTTGCTGCTACTACTGACGCTAACGGTGCTTACACCATCAGCGTTCCTGTAGGTGCTAAGTCTATCGCAGGTAACTTGAAGACCGACCAAATCAAATTGGACAAGGACGGCAAGGCTATCTATCTGAAGAACACTACTAAGGCAATCACTGTTGTTGCTGACGAGAATCGTGCAGAGAAGATCATTGCTGCTATCGACAACGTTCTGACAGACTGCCAGGGTTCTTGCACCGTTAAGGGTAAGATCTCTTACAACGCAGGTGTTGTTGAGAAGGGTGGCGTTAAGGAGGACGGTTTGGTTGCTGCTCCTGCTGGTGTTATTGTTACTATCGCGGCTAAATTCGATGACAACAACACTCGTACTTTCACCACCGAGACCAAGGCTGATGGTAGCTACGAAATCGCTATTCCTTGCTATGCTAGCAAGACCCTGAACGCTACCGTTAACATCGCTCAGTTCGAGGGTACCTTCACCGAACTTGTTAACAACAAGTATCTCACCGTTAAGGCTATCTACTACTTGGCTACCGCTAAGAGCGCAACTCTGAAAGACGGTACACAGCAGGTTGTTGATATCACCGCTGCTAAGCTCTCGAGCGAGGATCCTACCACCAAGAACACCAAGTTCAAAGTGAAAGGTGAGATCAAGGTTGCTTGCGAAAGCTACACCTACTCCAAGACAGACAAAGATGCTGACGGCAACTACTCGAAAATTACTGGTGTTGAGAAATCAAGCAAGGCTTACAACACAAACATCAATGGTGGTAAGTTCCAGATCAAACTCGTTCACAAAGAGGGTAAAACCGATGAGAGTTCTATCATCTACGATATGACTATCGGTGATAAGGGTAAATATGAGAAGGAAGTAGCTATCTACGATACTTGGAAATATAGCGATGTTAAGGTTTACATCATCATTGACAAGTTCGCTGTTGACAACTACAAGCACTACTATTACACATACCAATATGAGGAGGATGAAATCTGGAAGACCAACACCTACGGTTGGTGCGAGTGGACATCTACTGAAGGTATCAAGAAGGATTGGTCAAGCAGCCAAAACTGCGCAGGTACTTACGAGTTGAAAGCCGGTGGTAATACTCCTGATGGTTTCTTCGACGTAACTGTTGACGGTACCGCAAGCTTCACTATGTCAGCTGATTCCAAGGCAGCTCTCCGCGGTGTTGGTAAGGCTAATATCGATAAACCGGACGGAACTCACACTCTCTACATGGGTGGTTTGACCTATTAATTTATCGAGCAATTAAATTAAACTGATTAAATTGAAATTACAATGAAAAAGTTATTTAGTATATTGCTCGTCGCTGCGTTGGCTACACCAATGTTCGCAGAGAAGCAGACGCCGGAAGAGCGCGCTACTGCTGACTACTCGACATGGCTGCCACAGGCAGGTGAGTTCTCTATCGGATTCAACCTCAACCCGCTGGCTACTTATGTTGGACAACTCTTCAACGGTACCGCTGGTAACGCTATGGCTCCATGGAATGGCCAGGCTCTCCAGGGTAACAACATCTTCAATGTAAACCCTGCCGGTTCGCCTAACCTGATTTCTATCATGGGTAGCTACATGCTGAGCGACAACTTGGCTGCTAAGGCTAACATCGGTTTCGGTATCAATACTTGGACCCAACGTGGTTATGTTCAAGACGACGCTGCTAAGTTCCTCAACCCGTACAGCACTGCTGACGGTTTGGATCAGAACAAGCAGAAACAAATCGGTGCTTCGGTTTCTCTCGGCATCGAGTATCGTGTAGGCAAAACTCGCCCTGTACAGGGTGTATTCGGCGCAGGCCTCACCTATGGTTGCTGGGCTGTTCAGAAGAGCGACTACACCTACTTCAACGCAATCACTGAGGCTAACCAAGATCCTTCTAACGCAGGTCTTTACACCGGTGGTCCTAACCCGAAACTGGCTTCCAGCTATGCTTACCTCGCAGGTGCACGTTGCTTGTCGCAATACACCGGTGGTGGTACCCACATCGTAGGTATCTACGGTTCTGTAGGTGTTGAGTGGTTCGTTGCTCCTAAGATCGCTCTTGGCGCTAACGTAAACCTCCTGCTCGACTACCAGTGGAATCCTTACCGTGCTGAGGTATGGGAGGGTTGGAATCTTATCGACCAAAAGCGCGAGGAGATCACCATCCACGACCAGGCTATGTCTGATGGTTTCAGCTTCACAACTGACAACATCGGCGCTAACCTCTACGTTTCTTTCTACTTCGGTAACTAATCGAAACAGAGATTGTTAGACAATACCAATCAGGCACGAGCTTTCGCCCGTGCCTGATTCTTTTTAATGCAATGAAGAAGATTCTTTTTTACTTCGCTCTTACCACGCGGAGATCATGTTAAACAAGTCCGCGCTGTTGGCTGCGAAGATATGTATGCCTGCCACAATCATTCCTGCTATGGAAATCATCCATATCAAGAGTGTTATAAGCCAGAAAGCCAAACTCGGGTGCTTGTGCTCACGCAGCCAGCGCACTATCCAGTATACAACGATAAACACAGGTACTGCGCCTGCCACAAATAGAGACAGAGCCAGTGTCCATGTCCAACCGGTACTGAGTGTAGCCAGCTCGAAGCCCAAAGCCGGAATCAATGCTATTCCGCCGATACTGAGACCGAAGAATCCCATCAATATGCCAAATATGGTTGCCAGCACAGGGAAGAGTAATTGTATGGCAATGAGGATCAATACCGCCTTGAGCAGAATGTTCATCACACGGCCTATACCCTGACGGTTGATGCGCTCGCGTTTGATCACCGGACGTTTGTTCTCGCCGAACTCCGACGGATCGCCTATGCGCTGCTGAATATTGCGAACCATGCCTATGGTAACTGCCTGCGCCGATTGCGCGAACAGAGCCGATTGCAGCAGCTCCGCTATGCGGCTCTCCAGATCTTCCATCACGTCCTTCTGCTCGTCCGCCGGCAGACGACCTTCTATGTCGTTCAGATAGTCTTTGAGCGCCTGGTACGCATCCTCATCGATGGTGAGTACTACACCATGCAGATTGATATTACGTGTTAGTTTCATTTTAACGGGTTATTTTTTCGATTGATTCACTAATAGTGGCCCACTCTTTGTCCAGCGAACCGAGCAATTCTTTTCCTTCTTCGGTCAGCGCAAAATACTTGCGCGGTGGTCCGTCCTTCGATTCCTGCCAGCGGTAACTCAGCAGACCGTTGTTCTTCAG
>JAEEHO010000289.1 GCA_016280845.1 Paludibacteraceae bacterium
AGATGTGCCCACTTGCGAATCTGCTTGATACGCATATCCCTGCGAACGGTCTTCATCACCTGACGGTTGATCTGCTCAACCGCTTTCTGCCGTTGCGCCGTCTCTGCAAATAATATGTCTAATTCTTTATCGTTCATGGTTGCATCATTTTTTTGATTCGTTCCCTTATTCGGAATATTCTCACTTTCACGTTGTTTTCTGTTTGTCCTACCCGTTCGGCTATCGTCTGTAGCGGTACGCCGTCGTAGTAGTGCCATTTGATCAGTTGTCTGTCTTGTTCCGGCAGTTTGTCCACCGCTTGTTCCAGGCTCTGCAGTTGCTGCTCGTGTTCCTCGTCATATTCATCGTCCGCCACATCTGCTTCGGGACCTTCGTCCGTTCGCCCGTTCGTCCATTCGTCCACTCTTACTGTCTTCTTCTCTTTCTCCAACTGCCGCAGCGCCAAGTGGTTGGTTATTATCGTTACCCAGGCTCCGAAGTTCACGCCTCGCCAACTATCCAGCTGCTTATAGGCCTGTATGAAGGCCATCTGCACCACTTCTGCTGCTTCGTCTTCATCTTTCATCAGCCGCAATGCCGCCCCATAGACTTGCGACGTATAGCGCTGCATCAGTTCGCCGAACGCACGAGAGTCGTTCTCGTGCAGCACCTTGTGGATGAGTTCTATGTCCGTCGCTTTGTTCTGCATTTATTTATTTTGAGGCCCCGGGACCTTCTTTCTACTCCTATGATACCTGAGTTACCGAAAGGTTACACTTTTTTTCAAAAAAAAATTTTTCATTAACCCGTTTTTCGTTAACGTGTTTACCCTTTAGACGCACCACCCTACCGAAAAACTACACCCACTTGCAAAAAAAATGCAAAAAAAATTATTCCGCATAGAATTGGTCTTCGATATGCCTTCGATATGCCTTCGATAAAACCCCGATAAAACCTCGACCGCGCGCCGACCTTGCGCCGACCTTGCGCAGCTCTTACGCTTCTTGATAGCTGCTTACGACACCGTCTTGTTGTGTTCCGCTGCCCGCAGATAGTGGTCCACCTGCAAGCCGAACAGTTCCGCTTCTTCCACCGTTGTTGTCCAGTAGCGCGGCGGTCTTTCGCTGTCGCCCGGGATCGCTATCACCGCCAAGTCACGGCCTTCGCTGAGGTATTCCGGCACTTCGTCTGCCATCATACGAAACGGACTGCGAGGTTTGAAACGCCTGAGGTAGGTCAACGGACTCGGATAGTCGCGGCCGGAAAAGTTAGTTATGTCTTCCATGATCAGACGTTGGATATATGGCGCCTTCTTGTCCCATTCCGCCATACAATACGCCTGCTCGCCTTGCCTATCCGGCGATACGCCGTATTTTTCCCAAAATTCTAAAAAATGGTGGTGGTCCCCGGTCTCTTCTTTTGTCCTTTGGCTTAGGGCTTGACTTAGACAACAATCTCTTTCTTTATTAGTAATAGGGGTTATAGGGGGAAGAGAGTCCACATGCGGGACACTATTGTCCACACTCTGGACACATTCGTCCACAATCGGGACGGCATTGTCCACTTGCTGGACGGATTCCTGCACCTGTTCCTTCTTTGTGTCCTTATTCGGGACAGTGTGATAGATTTTGTTTTCCTTCACCAGCAGACCTTTGCTTATCAGCACAGAAACCGCCTTGGCGACGGTACTTTTCGGATAGACCAAGCGATCGGCCAACTCACGCACCGACCCGCTCCAGCCGCCTCTGCCACGGGTGGTCATAGCATAGATATGAGCAAACACTTCTCGTTCGTACGGATTGGTGAGGCCGAGCTCACGCCCCATCCATTGATTGTCAATGTTGGTAAAGTTCTCTTTCATTTATGGATATGATGTTATTTTTATAGAAATTCCTATTGCCCGTTCCGGGCGCCGAAGCCCTGCCGAATTTTGCTGCAAAGATACAAAAAAATTTTGATATATGCAAATCTGAAATGCATAAATCTGAAAATAATTCTTCACTCTTTTTTACCCCATTTCACGTAATCGACTGATTTCATCGAAGAGTACGAATGATATTTTTTTTCGAGAAATTTGCAAGAAACTTGCGAGACATTTACGAGACGATAGCGGGACGATAGCGGGACGGAATCCCCTCCCGTATCATTCCCGCACCGTTCCCGCTAAATGACTAACAAAATAAGTACAACTAACGTCTGTTTTTTCGAATACGTGCGCGTTCGCCTTTACAGTCCTTCCACTTGTCGGATGATATCGTCGCACAGATTCAGCACGCGGCGGTGCATGCAGTAGCCGAAGATACCACCCAGTATGGCTGCGACGAACAGGACAATCAATATGACCGCACGCGCTTTGATAGACATATCAATATAGATGGTCTGTCCGAACAATATCTCCAGGCCGAACCATACCAGCCATACGAACACCAGTCCCAAACCGATACGCAGGCTGCGCGCGTAGTCCTTCTTCATCTGACGGGCCGCATAAGCCATCGTGCGCAAATCGTCCGTCATCACACTGTCGGTACGCATCTTGCGGTGAATCAGGATCATGTCAGTCACCGAATATACCATCAGCAGCACCGTTGCGCCTATCAACCACCACGACAGACCAATCTTGTGGAAACTCCAGATGCCGAAGGTTAGCACATACAGAGCTGCAAGGGCTACTATCCACAGTCTGCGGTGTATACGTTCCACCTTGCCGCGCATCGCCTCACGCAACAACCGGTCGTTCACTATCTGCTCCTGACGAAGCGTTTCTTTGAGCAGTGCCATCTGCTCTTTCATATCTTGTAATTCGTTCATTTCCATAATCATTAAATGTTTTTCAGTTGTTCTTTGATACGAACCAGTTTCACCGACAGGTTCTTTACCGATATGCCGACGATGGCGGCTATCTCTTCGTAACTCAGGTCTTCCAACCAGAGCAGTATGATTGCGCGATCTATCACATCCAGTTTCTGTATGCGGTCGTGCAGTTGACGTATCTGTTGCGCCGAATGGCTGTTGTCGCGGTACAAGTTTTGCTGCATCGACAACTCCACACGCTGCAACGCAGATTTCTTCTTGCGGTCTGCCGACACACAAGTGTTCAGCGCCACACGGTATATCCATGTCTCGGGCTTGGACTCGTGGCGGAACGAATCGAGTCCCTGCCACAGATTGACCAATGTGTCCTGAAACAGATCGGCCACCTCGTCCTCATCTTGCGAGAACATATAGCAGACTGTGTATATTGTCTGCTTGTGTTCCCGCACAAGTGCGGCGAACTCTCGTTCACGGCTTTCTTTGCCCTGTTGTGTTTGTTCTTTTTTCATTGTGGTTATTGTTTTGATTAGGACCGTCTGCGCGCTTTAGTCTTTCAGCAGGCTTGCCTGCAGTCTTTACTCTTTCAGGCGAAGCCGGTCTTTTAGTTCCGCGGTCTACCCTTTAGACGCATCGGGGTTGCAAAAAACTACACCCGCCTGTCCAAAAAAATCGCACAAAAGTACAAAATATATTTCATATATCAAAAAATAGTTGTACCTTTGCGGCGTTTTAACCCACTAA